>CABYTX010000015.1 GCA_902522015.1 uncultured Alphaproteobacteria bacterium | reverse complement strand
CCATTGATAAAATAATAGCAGCAGGAGCAGGATTAGCTTTATGTTGAGCAATAATTTGAAGTGTATATCCAATGCCAGCAGAAAAAATACCTGTATATAAAATTTCAAACCATTCAATTTGCATATTTGACAGCTTTGGTTCCTCCCACATAAAAGCTAAGATCATAGATAAAATAAAAACAATGAAGTACTGAATACTTCCAAATAAAAAAGGACTGTTAAGTTCTTTCATAAATATATCGATACAAATAATATGTAAGGCAAAAAATAAAGCAGCAATAAACAAGAGTGAATCTGATTGTTGAATTTCAACTGATTGATTAGAGGACAAAAGATATGATCCATACAAACAAAGTAAAATGGCAATCCAGATAATCCAGTGTACCTGTTTTTTAATTATGAATCTTGAAATTATACCAACAAAGGGAACGTAAAGAGTGCTAAGAAAAGCAGCATTTGATATTAATGATTTTTGTAAAGCGTATTGTTGAAGACCCATACCACCAAAAAGAAAAAAACCTGTAGCTAAACAAAGATAAACTTTTTTTCTATCACTTAATATTTTAACAATATTTTGTTGTTCTAGATAAATCGCAAATGGAATTACTGTTAAAAAAGCAAAAAAGAATCTTCCAAAGCTAAAAGTAAAAGGACCTATGGCTCCCATTCCAGTAGTTTGACTGACAAAAGCTGTTCCCCATATAAGTGAGGCAATTAACATGAGTATGTTAGCTCTTGTATGACTCATAAAAATATTTGATTACTTATTTTATTGTTTATCTTTATTAATCCACCAAGACTCAATTACAATTCCGTAAAGTGGAATTTCATCTGGGTATTCAAAAAAATCCCAATAAGCAATTCTGTCTTTGTTGCTATGATAAAGAGGAACAACATAGTGACCCCATAACAATACTCTATCAAGTGCGTGGATCGCCGTTGTCAATTCTTCTCTATTTGTTGCACTAATTAGTTTTTCAATTAATGCATCAACTGCTGGACTATTGATACCAGGATAATTTCTGCTTCCATCTTTTTGACCAACTTCTGATCCCCAATAAAATTGTTGCTCATTTCCTGGACTTAAACTGACTCCCCAATATCTTTTAATCATATCAAAATCATAACTTAACAAACGTTCTTGATACTGTGATGAATCAACAGTTCTTACATCCATTGTAATGCCAAGTTTTTTTAAATTACTTTGATAGGCTAAGGCAATTTTCTCATCAGATGGACTGACAATCAAGAACTCAAACTTGAATTCTTTTCCATCTTTTACCAGTTTTCCATTTTCAACAAACCATCCCTCTTTTTCAAGTATTTCTTTTGCTTTCAATAAATTTTTACGGTCATTACCACTTCCATCCGTAATAGGTGGCGTAAATGATTCGGTAAATACCTCTGCTGGAATTTCATCTTTCCATACATTCAGTAATTCTAACTCATTTTTTGACGGTAAGCCTGAAGAGGCTAATGGTGAATTATCAAAATAACTATCTGTTCTCACATAAGCATTTTGATATATTGTTTTATTAATCCATTCATGATCATAGGCATAACTTAAAGCAAGTCTTACATTTCTATTATTAAATATGTCACGTCTTGTATTCATCACAAGACCATTCATTCCAACAGGTCTATCGTTATTCATTTCTGTCAGTATTACCTCTCCATTCTGAACAGCTTTGAAATCATATTCTGATAACCAACGTTTAACATTGTACTCTCTTCTAAAGTCGTATTCACCAACCTTAAATGCTTCAACTAAGACATTTGAGTCTTTGTAATAATCATAAATAATTGTATCAAAATTATAGAGACCTTTATTTACTGGTAAATCTTTTGCCCAATAATTTTCAACGCGTTTGTATTTTATTTGACGGCCTGGATCGAGACTATCAACTTGGTATGGACCACTGCCTAGAGGGATATCTAAAAATGTTTTTGTAACATCAAGATTTTCATAAAACTTTTTTGGAATGATAGGAAGAAAGCCCGCAATAATAAGAGGCAATTCTTTATCTTCATTATTTTCAAAAATCATTTTTATTCCATCATTTCCAATCAATTGAGTTTCAACAACTTTGCCATATGTTTTTTTCTGATTTGGAGTACCTTTTGTTTGAAATGTTTCTAGACTAAACAATACATCATCGCGTGTTATTGGTGAGCCATCATGAAAGGTTGCATTTGCATTTAAATAAAAAGTTATAGATGATCTATCTTCAGGCAGTTCTACTTTTTCAGCTATTAAACCATAGAGAGAGAATGCTTCATCCCATACTCTTCTCATTAACGTATCATTAACATACCCAAGTCCAGCAGCTTTAGAACCTTTAAATGCTACTCTATTAAGATTATCAAAAGAACCATATGATCCAAATTTTACCGTTCCACCTTTAGGTGCATTTGGGTTTACATAATCTAGATTTTCAAAATCACTGGCATACTTTGGTGTTCCATGCATTGCAATTCCGTGAACTTTTTCACTGTAAGCATGTTTGTTAAGTGCAATTATTGAAGTTAAAATGGCAAATGCGATTAGAAATTTTTTCATAGATATATCCTATCAAAAAAAAAGACAGATTTGTAATGAAATATAAATTTAAAAAATTATATAAATAGAATGCAAACCCTTAAATTAATTTCGGTACTTACAATATTATGTATTGGACATAGTATTCATGCAGCAGAAGTTGATATTTTTAAAGGTATGAAACTATATGCTGAAAATTGTGCAGGGTGTCATATGGGTAATTTAGCAGGTCATGAAGAGTGGGATAAATCGTTAGATGAAGATGGCCATAGAAGAGCACCTCCTCTTAATGGCACTGGGCATACTTGGCACCACTCTCCTGCACAATTATTTCATGTCATTAAATATGGTTTTAAAAAATCAAATCCTGATTATGAAGGTAAAATGCTTGGTAATGATGCGTTATCAGATGACGATGTTTGGTCTATTCTTGAATTTATCAAAAGTACATGGCCAGAAAAAATACTAAATAAATATAACTCCCATTTTAAAAGCTAAGATTATTGAAGCAAATCTTCAATTTTAATATTTAAGATATATATTATTATTATGAAAATTTTAGGATCTGAAATCACACCCTATAAGACATATTTAAATAGACGTAAGTTTATAAAGGGATCTTTAGCTAGCACCATGCTAGCAACGGTTACCTCATCAGCATTTGCAAACCACGATAGTGATCTTTCTATTTATACTAAAAATCTAAATGAAAACGACAAACTTAATTCTTATGAAGAAATCACAACGTACAATAATTTTTATGAGTTTGGGACTCATAAAAAACATCCCCATTTAAATTCTGGAAATTTTAAACCTAGGCCATGGACAATAAAAATAGATGGTCTTGTGAAAAAGCCTCAAACATTTGACTTAGAAAAAATTTTATCAAATGTAACAATAGAAGATAGGGTTTATAGATTAAGATGTGTTGAAGCATGGTCCATGGTTATTCCTTGGCAAGGTTTTCAGTTATCTGAACTTATAAAAATGGCCGAACCTCTAAGTTCAGCAAAGTATGTTCAATTTGTAACTGTGTTCAGGCCGGAAGAAATGCCAGGTCAGCAAAAGAGAACAATTATTTGGCCATATAGAGAAGGACTTCGAATGGATGAAGCAATGAATCCTCTAACAATATTAGCAACTGGATTGTATGGTCATGAAATGCCTAATCAAAATGGTGCACCCATCAGATTAGTAGTTCCATGGAAGTATGGTTTCAAATCAATTAAATCAATTGTGGAAATTAGATTTTTAGATACTCAACCTGAAACATCTTGGGAAACTTTAGCTCCTTGGGAATATGGTTTTTATGCTAATGTTAATCCTAATGTTAATCATCCAAGATGGAGTCAAGGAACAGAGAGACGAATTGGAGAGTTTAAAAGAAGAGAAACACTTATGTTTAATGGCTATGAAGAAGAAGTAGCACATCTCTATAAAGATTTAGATTTGACTAAATTTTATTAATGAATGTTTTCAACAAGAAATTTTAATCGCAGTAAACCTGTCTTATTTATTTTAATTTTATTTCCTAGTCTACTCTGGGCTTACCAATTTGTTACTGGAAATCTTGGAGTAAATCCAATTGAAAAACTAATGGATGAGTTAGGTCTAATGGCACTTAGATTAATAATAATAACTCTTATGATTACTACTCTATCAAATATTAAACCTTTAAAATCGATAGTTGTATTACGAAGAATGATTGGACTTTTTGCGTTCTATTATGTCTGTTTGCATTTCTCCACTTACATAGTTTTAGATCATTTTTTAGATATGCAATTTATCATACAAGATATTATAAAAAGACCATTTATAACTTTTGGTTTTATAAGTTTTCTTTTTTTAATCCCACTTGCTAGCACTTCAACAAACAATATGATTAAACGATTAGGTTTTAAATTATGGAAGAAAATTCATTATTTAATTTACCCAGTAGCCATTCTGGCTTGTATGCATTTTTATGTTTTAGTTCGCGCTGATAAAACTGAACCAGTCATTTATATGGGAATAATTATTCTCTTATTACTTCATAGAATATTTAAAAGACTTACTCGTCCTCAGTTGGCTCAGTAACGGGGTTCATTTCCATACCGGCAGGACTAATATTTCGTGGTAAAGGGTTGTATTGTGATTCAAGATCACGTGGTTTAGTTCTTTGTGTCATTCTATACAAACCAAACAGTCCTAGCAGTCCATGTATTAAAAATAAATAGATGTAAAAACCTACCGCTCCTAAAATTTCCATGAATCCAGAAACAAACAAAGGTCCGATAATTGATCCAATACCAATAAGTATACCAAAGGTTGCACTTGCCGATACTATCTCATTAGGTTGTAAGAAGTCATTTGTATGAGCAACTGTAAGTGAATACATTGGTAAACATGCAACTGAAAAAAGACCAGTAAAAATTAAGAATAATGTTAGCGGCATAAAGTTTGCAAAAACAAAAAATAAACTCAAACCTGAAGCCATAAAAGAAACACCAATAAGAATAACACGTCTATCAATTCTATCTGACAAATATCCAATAGGCCATTGAGATAGGGCGCCAGCTGAAGTTATAATCATCATATACAGAGAAATTTCAAATAAGCTTAAATTAATAGATGAAGCATAAATTGCACCGTATCCAAAAACCGCACTATGCGATAAACCAGTTGCTAAGGCACCAACAAAACCCAAAGGTGAAACAGTATAAAATTCTCTTAAAGAAAAAAATTTAGGACTTTCTGTATTAGGTTGTTCTGTTGAAGATAAAAGAATAGGAAGAAGTGCGAATGATAATAAGATTGATACTAAAATAAATAAATCAACCTTAGCTGGATCACCTAAATTTAATAAAAATTGCCCTGCTCCAACAAACACAAAAGTAATAATCATGTAAACGGAAAGTAATTGACCACGAGTTTGATTAGTTGATTTTTCATTTAACCAGCTCTCCATGATCACATAAATTCCAGCAAGGCTTAAACCAGTTAATATTCGTATAAACATCCATGAATAGGGATGAACAAATACTGAGTGTAATAGTATAGCGATAGAAGCAAGCGATGCTAAAGCGGCAAAAACTCTTATATGACCAACACGTCGTAAAAAACTTGGAATTGTTAACGCGCCAGTTAAGTATCCAACATAATAACCAGCTATAATAAGTCCTGATGCAAAAAAACTAAAACCTTCTAAAACAGAACGAACACCGATAAGTGTTCCTTGCAAACCGTGACCAAGACTAATTAAAGCAAAGCCAAAAAAAAGGGCCCAAGTGTTTTGTAGTACCTTAAACATCTTCTAAATTTTTATTGAAATTTTAGTATTCTTCTTCGCCGTCTTCTTTAGGTTTAATACCTTCGGCTATTGGATCAATTTCTGTTTCATCTTCTAATAAAACAGTATCATCCTCAAGATTGTCTTCGTTGTTATCCAAATCCAAATTATCGATATCAAGGTCATCATCTTTTTCTTTTGGTTTTGGAGGAATAGGATTAGTTAAAGGAGCAGCATTAGTACTACCAGGTTTTCTACCACGTCTTGGTCTGGTCATTGTAGTTACTTCAATTAGTTTACCACATTCTGGACATTCCAGTTCAGTTCTTCCCAAGTCGTAGTATTGCTTACTACACATTGGACAAATTCTTTTTTGACCCCAAGATTCTTTGTACATTTCTACTTTTCTTTTTTTATAAATATTTTACCACAATAACCACAAACAATTTTATTCTCATTATTGAAGGTATAATAAACTGCGGGATGTCCTAAACCATCTTCACCACCATCGCAAGAGATAGTTTCGGTTTTTGGATCTACTTCCACAATATCTTCAGTCATAAAAGCCATATAAAATTTTCATGCAAAAAGTCTATATTTTTTCCTTATAGAATTTGAAAATAAACAACCGAAATACCACTCACTATTAAAATAGAAGGTATTATTCGAGATTTTGCATTCTTCTCAAATAAGAAAAGCATTCCAATAATTGCAGCAAACACAATGCTTATTTCTCTAATACTAGAGACATAAGCTATTTCTATAAATTGCATACTCCAAACAACAATTGCGTAACTACTTGTTGCAAAGACACCAGCAGCAATGCCTGATCTAAAAGTGTATGTTTCTCTTTTTCGTAAACCATCTTTAGAGATCAAACCAATAATTAGTAAAGGTATTCCATTAAGTGTGAAGAGCCAGTAAATATAGGAAAAACCATTTTCAGAAAGTCTAACCCCGACCCCGTCAACTAAAGTGTAAGCAGTAATTAGAATAGCCGTTGATATTGCGAGAGCAAAACCTCTGAAGTTAAAAGATAAATTTTTAGAATAAGAAATTAAAAATAACCCAATACAAACAA
This sequence comes from uncultured Alphaproteobacteria bacterium, assembly GCA_902522015.1. Lineage (GTDB taxonomy): Bacteria > Pseudomonadota > Alphaproteobacteria > HIMB59 > CACPNW01. The sequence goes on along the minus strand of CABYTX010000015.1, from coordinate 22,199 downwards.
TTAATATTCCAACAAAACCAGCAACACTAATATTGGAACTTAAAAATAAAATACTAATGATCGCTACAAACAGACATGAACTTCCTCTAGAAATTGGATATATGTAAGAGAGATCACCGTACCTATATGAGTAGATAACATTTAGTCTGTAGAAGACATGAATGATTACGGTTGCTATTAAAAAATACCAAACCTCTAAAGTTGGAAATGGAACAGTAAATGTTAAAGGTAAAAAAATAGTAACTTCCAAGACAGACGTTATACCCATTAACGATAAAGGGTTCTTACTTGATTTTATTATAGCACTCCAAACTGCATGACATAGAGCAGAAACAAGAATTAAGATAAAAATAAAATTTACTGACAATGTCATCAGTAGATAAGAATTTACTTCATGCCTGTCAAAGTAATTCCTTCAATAAATCGTTTTTGCGCGATTATAAAAGCAACAATAAGGGGAACTGTTACAGTAACTATTGAAGCCATCATAGGACCAAATTCGTCACTATCTATTCCACCTCTGAATTCTCTTATACCAAGTGGTGGAGTAAAGAGATCTCTATTTCCTGTTATTACCATACGAGGCCAGAAATAATCATTCCAGTGTGCAACAACTGAGAATATTGCAAAAGCAAGTAACGCTGGTATTGCAGTTGGAAGCATTACTTTCCATACAATTGCGTACTCTCCCATGCCATCCATCCTGGCGGCATCAATTAATTCATCTGGCACAGTCATAAAGAATTGCCGCATTAAAAAGATTCCAAACACCGATATGGTCCAGGGGAGTATTAAGGCGGAATAGGTGTCAACTAATCCTGCCTGGGCTAACATAACATATAATGGAAGTGCAATTCCGTGAACTGGAATGAGCAAACAAAATAAAACCATCGAGAAAACAAATTCTCGTCCGTAAAACCGTAACTTGGCAAGTGCATATGCGCACGGTAAGGCGACTAAAACCTGAATGATAAAGATTGATAAAGTAACAATGACACCATTCATTAAGTATCTAGGAATAGGAGCTTTTTCAAAAGCAAACCAATAGTTGTATTGATATGGCTTCATTGTACATGTTTCTTCTGAATAACCAGTTTTAACACATACAGGAAACGTTTGAGTTTCTTGTGCACCAATAAGACCACCAGAAATTGATTGGATTTCTTGCTGAGATTTTAATGACATTGAAACCATCATATAAAAAGGGAGCATTACTACGATTGCACCAATAATTAAGATTGCATGCTTCCAACCTTCCCCAATATATTGTTTAGCTTCCATTAATAATGAACCCTCTTCTCAATGACATATCTTTGGAAAAACGTTAACACAAGAATAAATCCAATAAAGACAACAGTGATTGCTGCACCGATACTTGTTAAGTTTTGTTGAATAGCTTTTTCAAAGATTGCATACATCATGACATACGTTGTTTTTGATGGACCACCTTTAGTAAGTATTTCGATAGTATCAAATACCTGAAATGTTCTAATGGTAGTAATAGTCACAACAAACAACGTTGTTGGACCAAGCATTGGCCATGTAACAAGTTTAAATTGCTCCCATGTAGATTTAGCACCATCCATTTCTGCAGCTTGGTATAACTCTCTTGGTATACTTGTTAAGCCAGCTAAATATAAAACCATGTTAAAACCAAAAGCCTGCCAAATTCCTATGAAACATACTGTCCAAATCGCAGTATTTTTTTGCTTTAACCAATATGGAAAATCCATGTTGTTTGCACATGCTACAGCATACCAGCTTTCTTGTGAGTCTACCCATGGCAACCAATGAAAACCAAGAATGAATTCTCTAACTCCTCCACACCCATTTGCTAAAAAACTATTTACAATTCCTAATGTTGGATGAAGAGTAAATTCCCATGCAATTGCCATTGCAAGAAGAGTTGCCATAACTGGAAGAAAAAAAATTGTTTTATATATATCAGCGCCAAACCTTAGTGAGTTTAAGAGCATAGCAGCACATAATCCCAGTACAACAGAAATTGGAACGACAACAATAACATACGTCGCTGTGGCCCAAATCATTTTGACATATGTTTTTCGATTGAACATCTTGTCATAATTTTCTAGTCCAACCCACTCGAATGTTTTGTTTCCTAAATTGTAGTCAGTAAAAGAAATTCCTCCTGCAAGAAAAAGAGGAAAGATTAAAATAATTATCATCAGTATGATTGCTGGTGCAATAAACCATATGTGAGCTTTTGAATTATGCATTAGTAAATTGAACTCTCATTCCTACTTGATTAAATAGTAATGCTTTATCTGAAACTCTTTTAATATTCACACTAGAACCGTTTGAAATTTGGTGTGTAAATTGTGGCAAGCCCCTTACAATTATTTTATTTGAACCGTCTTCAATATTTACATGAAAGAAAATATCTGAACCTAAATTTTCTCTATATGCAACTGTTCCACTAAATGTATTTTCATTACTTTCATTTGTAATTTCTAAATGTTCTGGTCGAATACCAATATGTAAATCTGTATTACTTTCAGAACTTTTTCTTTTTAAATTAACGTTGAGAAAACTTACTGTCCCACTTGAGTCCGAAGTTCCTTTAAATATATTTATTTTTGGACTTCCAACAAACTGAGCCACACTTAATGAGGAAGGATTGTCATATACTTCTTGAGGTGTATCAAGTTGTAATAAATTTCCATCAATCATAACAGCCATTCTAGAAGACATAGTTAATGCTTCTGCTTGATCATGTGTAACGTACACAAAAGTAGTTTTAAGTGAATTATGAAGTTCAGATAGTTCAGAACGCATGTGAACTCTCAAAGCCGCATCTAAATTTGAAAGAGGTTCATCCATTAAAAAGGCAACAGGCTCTCTAACCATAGCACGACCAAGAGCAACTCTTTGTCTTTGACCACCTGACAATTGTCCAGGTTTTCTATCTAATAGTTCTGAAATTTTTAGAGTTTCAGAAGTTTTATTTACTAATTGATTTATAGATTCTGTTTTCTCTTTTTTGCTTGGTGAAAAATTACCAATTAAGGGAAGTCTTTCAAATGCATTATAATCTCTAAGTCTTAATGGAGTTTCCAAATTTCTTCTTACTGTAAGATGAGGATAAAGAGCATATGACTGGAATACCATTGCCAAATCTCTTTCACTGGCTCTAACTCTATTTACATTTTTATTATCTATTAATACATCACCTGAAGTCTGCTGTTCCAATCCTGCAATTATTCTAAGTAATGTAGATTTACCACAACCAGATGGACCAACTAACGTTAAGAATTCTCCATCGTTTATATCAACATTCAAATTATTAAGTACTTGTGTAGAACCAAATGACTTTGAAATATTTTTAAGTGATATTGTCCCCACTCATTCCCCCTGTATCTTAACTTTAATCTACAAAATTTTATTAAATTTGAGAATATTTTAAATCTATTTATTTCAGTTTTATTTCAATTTTATTAACAAATATTCAAATTATGATTGAGTTTAACTAGCAGATAACTATAAATTCGTATTTTTAATAATATATATTAGTTGAATTCGTGTCCGATAATTTAGAAATTAATAAAAGAGAATATCCAAGCTCTTTCTCAAAAACTGCTATTGTTATATGCCTTGATGGTAGTCAAAAAGAGTATCTCGAAGAAGCATCAAAATCTAATCTTACACCAAATCTTGATAAATTAATTGCAAGTGGTGAAAACCTACTTGTTCACAGCGCTATTCCAAGTTTTACAAATCCAAATAACATTTCGATTGTAACAGGCCAACCAAGTTCTGTACACGGTATATGCGGAAACTTCTTTTATACACCTGAGACGGGTGAAGAAGTAATGATGAATGACCCAAAATATATGCGAGCACCAACTATTTTTGAAAAATTTTACAATTCTGGTTCTAAAATTGCTCTTGTTACTGCAAAAGACAAGTTGAGAACACTTTTAGGAAACGGATTAAGTTTTGATGATGAGAGAGCTATTTGTTTTTCTGCTGAAAAATCTGATCAAGCAACAAAAGATCTCAATGGTATAGATAATGTAAACGATTGGTTGGGGATGCCAGTGCCAGAAGTATATTCTGAAGGACTTTCTGAATTTGTAATGGCTGCAGGTGTAAAACTTCTTGAGGAGTTTAAACCAAATATTATGTATTTATCGACTACGGATTATATTCAACACAAATATGCACCAGGAAATGAAACAGCAAATAAATTTTATGCAATGTTTGATAAATATATTGGACTTTTAAATAAGGAGAATGTTTCTATAATCATCACAGCAGATCACGGAATGAAACCAAAATCAAAAGAAGATGGTTCACCAAATGCAATATTTTTACAAGATTATTTAGATAAAAAATTTGAACCAAACATGGCTAAAGTCATCCTACCAATTACAGATCCATATGTCGTTCATCATGGTTCACTTGGTTCTTTTGCAACAATTTATTTAGAAGACAAGAGCAGGGTAGATTCAGTTGTAAATGCTATTAAAGAAATAAAAGATATAGAAGTTGTTTTAACAAAAGATGAAGGATGCTCTACTTATAATTTACCTCCTGATAGAATGGGGGATATTATATGTATGTCTTCAGAATTTATGACTATTGGTTCATCGGAAGATAAACACAATCTTTCTGGATTAAATGAACCTTTACGTTCTCATGGAGGACTCCATGAAAGAGAAGTGCCATTCATATCAAATTTAAAATTACAAAACTTAGATACTAGCAAACAATTATATAACTATGATGCATTTTATTATGCAATAAATGGAGCCCTATGATGCACAAAAAAATGATTAATGAAGCAATGCGTATTGCTGGAGAAAAAGTTACTTCAGATAAAACAATAAATGTTGAGTACCCTTTTACAGGTGAAGTAATCGGAACGGTTCCAGCCGGTACCGCAGAGCATGCAAGAAAGGCTTTAGATATAGCTGCAAATTATCAGCCTAAACTTACAAGATATGAGAGACAAAAAATTCTTCAAACTGCTGCAGAAGTACTTGTTAAAAGAAAAGAAGAAATTTCTGATATTATTACTTTAGAACTTGGTATCTCAAAACAAGATTCTCTATACGAAGTAGGAAGAGCTTTTGATGTCTTTTCTTTAACAGCTCAACTTTGTATTCTTGATGATGGAGAAATATTTTCTTGTGATTTAACTCCACATGGAAAAGCGAGAAAAATATTTACCATAAGAGAACCTTTAACGGCAATCTCAGCAATCACTCCATTTAATCATCCTTTGAATATGGTAGCGCATAAAATTGCACCTTCAATTGCAACTAATAATTGTACAGTATGTAAGCAGACAGAATTAACACCTTTAACAGCAATGGTACTCGCTGATGTTTTATATGAAGCAGGTCTGCCACCAGAAATGTTTTCAGTTGTAACTGGATGGCCTCAAGATATCGGATCAGAAATGATCAAGAATCCAAATATTGACCTAATTACTTTTACAGGTAGTGTAGGTGTAGGAAAATTAATTGCTGAACAAGCTGGATACAAAAGAACAGTTCTAGAGCTTGGTGGTAATGATCCATTAATTGTTTTAAATGACTTAGATGGTGATGATCTTAAAAAAGCTGTTGAGCTAGCTGTTACGGGAGCAACGAAAAACTCTGGTCAACGTTGTACAGCTGTTAAAAGAATACTGGTTCAAGAATCTATTGCAGATCAATTTGTTGAAATGGCTCTTGAGCGTGCCAAGAAAATTAAATTTGGTGATCCTATGAATATGGAAACAGACTTAGGTACGGTTGTTAATGCTCAAGCTGCAGAACTTTTTGATAAAAGAGTTTCCATGGCAGAAGAAGATGGTGCAAAAATTTTATATCACCCTGGAAGAAAAGGTGCTTTGTTACCTCCAATAGTTGTAGATCATGTTGATCCTAAAAGTGAATTAGTTTTAGAAGAAACATTTGGTCCAGTTATACCAATCATTCGTGTGCCTAATGACGATGAAGCTGTAATGAAAATATCTAATTCAACCGCATTTGGGTTATCATCTGGTGTATGTACAAATAACTTCATGCGAGCAAAAAAATATATTCAAGGTTTAAATGTTGGCACTGTAAATATTTGGGAGGTTCCAGGCTATAGAATTGAAATGTCTCCTTTTGGAGGAATTAAAGATTCAGGTCTTGGTTATAAAGAAGGTGTAATTGAAGCAATGAAAAGCTTTACTAATGTAAAAACCTTTTCGCTACCTTGGTAAAAAAAACAAGTTTTTCTCTAATTTTTTTATTTCTGTGGAAAAATAAGCTTATTTTTTAGTAATATTTTCGTAATAAAATTGTAACCCTTTCTAGCTACATGTTAGATTAAATTATTATATTCAATCGGGAGGATTAAATGAAAAAATTAATTACAGGATTGGCAGCCGTATTAGCTTTCGGTTTTTATGGTTCTGTTAATTCAGCTAAGTCTATTGAAATAGAAGTAGCTTATCCTTATTCAGGATTATTCGATGTAACGTTTCAAGCTATTATGCCAGAGTTTGAAAAAGCGCATCCAGATATTCAAGTTAAATTTAGAGCAACTTATGAAAACTATGAAGATGCAACTGCAACAATTTTTAGAGAGTCTACTTCAGGTAATTTACCAGATGTAACAATGCAAGGTCTTAACAGACAGGCACCTCTAGTTGACAAAGGTATTGCTAAGTCTTTAGAGCCATTTATCGCAAAAGAAGCAGCTTTTGAAAAAGATGGTTACCATTCTGCTATGTTAAGTCTTTCAACATTCGGTGGTGAAGTTTATGGATTACCATTTTCTGTATCAACACCAGTTGGATATTATAACATGGATTTATTAGCTGAAGCAGGTGTAGATAGTATTCCAACTAACTGGGACGAAGTTATTGCAGCATGTAATAAATTAGAAGCAGCAGGTAAAGGAACTCTATACTTTGGTTGGAACATTACAGGTAACTGGTTCCACCAAGCATTAATGCATACTCAGAATGTTCCAATGGTTAAAGATGGAGCTGTAAATATGGGTGGAGATGCAGGACTTGCAACGTTAGAGCAAATGAAATCAATCATGAGCGGATGTAATATGCCAAACTATTCAATTGCTGATGGTCAAGCGGCGTTTAACGCAGGTACTATTGGTATGATGTTCTGGTCTACTTCAAGCTTGGGTTCAGTTAATGCTGCAAAGGCAGACTTTGTTTTAAAAACTGCACCATTCCCTGGAATGGCTGGAGTAAACAATGGAACACCAGCAAGATTACCAGCAGGTGGAAACGCTGCAATGTTAGTGTCTACATCTGATGATCCAGCAAGAGTTGATGCTGCATGGACTTTCTTAAAGTTCATTACATCAGGTATCGGTGCTGCATTAGTTGCTGAAACAACTGGATATGTTCCACCAAACAAAGCAGCGAATGATTTATTAGGTGACTTCTATAGTCAAAACCCTAATAAACTTACTGCTGTTGAACAACTTCCACTTCTTGCTGATTGGTTTGCGTATCCTGGAGAAAATGGATTAGCTGTTACACAGGTAATCTATGATTACACGGAAGAAATTGCTACAGGCGACGCTGATGATATGGCAGATCTTCAAGAAGAAATGATGGAAGAAATAAACGATCTTATGTAATTTGAGATTATTTATTATTAACTTTTTATTACAGCGGCTTTATAAAAGCCGCTGTTTTATTTTAAATTTAAATGGGAGTAAAAATAGATGCCTCTTACAACAACTACAATAGGTGCTTATCCAAAACCGAAACAAACACCCATTCAAGATTGGTTTTTAGGGACAAAATCAGAAGAAGAGAGAAAAGCATCAAAAGGATTATTATCAAATTGGTCACCTGGCGCATATGAAAAAGCATTAGAGTCTGCAGGTGCGGATGCTGAAAAATTATTTTTAGCAGCAATTAAAGAAGTTATAACTGATCAAGTAAATGCGGGTATTGATGTTCCAACAGATGGGGAAGTTAGGCGCGAGAGTTATGTATTATATCAATGTCGATTTTTAAATGGTGTAAGTTTTAAGGAAGTTACACATAAGTCAGTAAGACAGGGTGCGTTCGAAGCTGACCTTCCAACTATTGTTGCACCAATTTCAAGTAAAGAAATACGTATGCATTTAGACTGGAAGAGTGCACAACAATTTACAAAAAACCCAGTTAAAATTACGCTACCTGGACCAATGACAATTACAGATTCAATTGCCAACAATTACTATGATGACATGAAAAAACTTGGTTTTGATTTAGCATTAGCCCTCAATAAAGAAGTTAAAGCACTTGTAGATGCAGGTTGTCAGTATATTCAAATTGACGAACCAGTATTTGCTAGAAAGCCCGATGAAGCTCATTCTTACGGTATGGAAAATTTAGAAAGAATGATGCATGGTATTCCTAAAGAAGTGCAACGCGTTTGCCATATTTGTTGTGGTTATCCTAACTCATTAGATTCAGAAGGTTATAAAAAGGCTGATTTAGATGCTTATGATAGAATTGCATCACTTGTAGATGATTCAACTGTTGATGAAGTATCTTTAGAAGATTCACATAGGCATAATGATTTAAATCTTTTAGAAAAATTTACTAAAACAAAAGTAATTTTTGGATTTATTGATATTGCAAAAAGTAGAATGGAGTCTGTTGAAGAGGTAAGAGTTCGTATCAAAGATTCACTTGAACATATTGATGAACACCGCTTAATAGCTGCACCAGATTGTGGTTTAGGTTTCTTTACACGAGAACAAGCAATTGAGAAAATGACAATTTTAACTAAAGCGGCAAAATCAATTTAATGTAATGTGGAATTATTTTAATCCTGTTGAAATTATTTTTGGAGAAAATAGATTTAAAGAAGTACATGATGCTCTTAAAAATAAGAACTACATCATAATCACTCATCCAGAAGAAATTTTTAAAAAATATAGCGATGAATTAAAATCTTCTTCAAATCCACCACTATCCATTATGACAGATGTTCAGCCTAATCCAGATTATAAGGATATTTTAGAGCTACAAAAAAAATTTTCTTCAATCAATGAATCGGTAGATTATATTTTAGCTATAGGTGGTGGCTCTGTTACAGACACAGCTAAAGCAATTGCTGCATTTAAAGATAAACAAGAATATCTAACAGATTTTGTTCGCAATAAGAAAAGTCCAAGAGTCGAAAATCCAATCAAGATTATTGCAATACCTACAACTTCAGGAACATCAAGTGAGCTTACGTGTTGGGCCACAATTTGGGATAAAGAAAAAAACAATAAATTATCTTTGGCGCATAAATCTCTTTATGCAGAAAAAACAATTATCGATCCATCAATTATGGTTGATAAGCCTTTAGGCTTGACCATTTCAACTGGTTTAGATGCTCTCTCCCATTCAATGGAAAGTATTTGGAATATTAATGCAAATCCAGTTTCTGCTTCTCATGCAATACAAGCATCAAAATTAGTATTAGAAAATTTACCACTTCTCACTAAAGATTTAAGAAATGTTGAATTACGCTCAAACATTGCATTGGCGTGTGTTCATGCTGGTTTAGCATTTTCCAATACGAAAACTGCTATTGCGCACAATCTATCATACCCTGTGACACTCAATTACGGTATTCAGCATGGTATTGCTTGTTCATTTACTTTACCTATGATTACTAAAAGTATGGTTGGAATTGATAGTGTAGCTGAGGAGAGACTAAAATTAATTTTTAATAATAATCTTGAGAATGCTGCAGATCATCTGAGTGAATTTATGCGTTCTTTGGAAGTTCCTCTGAACTTAAATGAAATAAAAGTTCCTGTTCAAGAATGGAATAATATAGTAGATGATGCGTTTTTAGGGGAACGAGGTAAAAACTTTATTGGCAATAAAGAAGCCTTCATCTCTTCTGCTAAATCAATGGGACTTTATTAGTAATGAAAAAAAATTTCAGGTTTTATGATAACAGACAAAAATACTTATTATTTGTCACAACAACAAATGAAAAAAATCAAATTGCTGATGCGATACGCCCTCACGTAAATAAAATTAAACCTCAAAAACCTGGCATAAAAATATTTGATGCTGGTATGGGTGATGGTTCCTTACTTATGAATGTTATGCGTCAGTGCCACGAGGCCAGGCCTAACGTACCTTTATTAGTTTGCACAAAAGAAATAAGTATTGAAGATGTAAGATTAGGTCTAGAAAAATTACCCGATAGGTTTGTTGAACATAAGAATACTGTTTTTGTCATTTCAAATCTACACTACGCTGAAGCCGCAAACCTAAAATCAAAAAATGAAGTTAAACAGAAAAAAATCAATTGGAATATTATTAAATTAAAAGGTGACACTTCTCTTGAATTTGCCCAACAATTAAGAAAACAAAATGAATTTTTAGAAAAAAAATGGAATATAGAAATTAATAAAAAGTCAGGTAACCATACTTATAAAGAGCCTTCAGTCATGGTTATCTACCGCGAAGATCAAGAATTTAATGTAAATGAATTAATACCTACCAAAAAAAAATCAGATAATAAATTTGATCTTATTATTGCTTCACAGCCTTATCGTTCAAGAATCACAGCAGAAAAGAAATCAAAATATGTCATCGAACCAATGATTAGAGCGTTAAAATCAAAAGGGAAATTATTAACTATTCATGCTTCAGGAAAAGATCCTGCTAATGAAATAATTCGTAAAATTTGGCCAAAAGAGGACCCATTTCCTTCTCTTGGAAATAGTATCATTTCTTATCTTAAGAAAAATTTAGATAAAGATTTATTAAGAAGATTATCTTTTGGAGAAAAAAGAATTATTAAATGTAAATTGAGAGCTCTACCAACAGAAATCAGCGGAGGTATAGCGACATCATTAGTTTTTTCTGCTTGGAATGCCTCCATATATGTCAATCAAATGGATGACGACAAAGTAATGAAAGTAGAAAAAACTAAAAACTATGAAAAAATCGTTCAAAACATTGTTGCTAAAAATAAAGGTCTTTATTTTAACAATGAAATATTTGTAATCGAAAAAAAATAATTTTTTATTTAAACCAATTAACTTCTGTTTTTAAAAAATCCTCTGTATGAATAATTAAGGCGTCAGATCGAATTATTGCAACATTATAATTTGTATCTGTATTAGCCGTTCCTAAACGATATTCATTTGAAAAGTTAGGTATTAGAGGAGACCAAGTACTTCTTGGGGAAGAAAAAGTAATACCACAATAAGAGCCAGAACTTGTAATGTGTTGATGACCAAAAAAAATATGTTTTATTATCTTATTATTTTTAGTTAAAATTTTTTGAAACTCTTTTTTTTGTTGTAATCCTATTCCATCACTTTCCTCTTTTACTAATGCCAGTGGATTATGATGCATAAAGATATACGTATCTGTATTAGTCTTACTTAAAATATTATTTAACCATTCTTGCCTCTCTTCACAATAATGTCCTTGGTGAGTATTAATTAGATTAGTATCTATAAATATTAAACGTTTATTATCTATATCCTTAAAGTATTGAATAAATCCATTTGGATCGGTTTCAATATTAGGAAAGTTTATTTTAAACTCATCTCTGTTATCATGATTACCTATAATTAATTGAGGATTTAAATTCTTTGGCAGGCCTGCTTCATCAATGATTTTTATAAATAACTGATAAGAATCTTTATCACCTAAATCTGTAATATCACCAGTGATGGCAAATAAATCTGCATCACCATGATTATTTTTTATATGACTTAATGCTTTTTTAAATTTACTGACAGGATCTATGCCATGAATCTTATCTATATAAATATGAGGGTCTGAAAGATGAATAATTTTCATTATTTTATATAAATTTATGATTAGATCGCAGTTTTAAAATAAATATACTTATTAAATTCCTCTTTTAAGTCGATGCTAACTCTTGCATGTACTTTACCTTGTTTTCCTTGAAATGATTGTTTTTCTGAAACTGGAAACACCCCTTCATGCCAAATATTTGGATGAATATATAAACCTTTTGATCCGTCACAATAAAATGCTTTGAAATGTTCTGGTTCAATGTCGTCTGTTGGTAAGGCTAAAGGACAAATAAATGGTTTATTTTCTGTAGGAAAAAAAAGCTGACCTCCATCAGGATGATAATTTGCATGCCATAGAAATATTTTTGTTGGATCTGAATATTTATCTTTTTGTAATTCTTGATCAGGATTATTGGCATAACCTAGTATATATTTTCCATCTACTTCATAATCACTCTTATGTTGGACAGCATTATTTTGTCCATAAAGCACGTCACCTTGCCACCATGTATCAAAAGAACCTTCGGTAGATCCACCTTCATTCCCAGTTCCCTCTTCTATTTCGCGCCATCCTTGTTTTGGCCAAGTAACAATTTCAATATCACTGTTTTCAAAACTATCGATTAAATATCCGTATCCTTTAAGATTTTCATTTGTTGCTTTAACTAATGGTATTTCAATTTCTTTTGTCATTATTTTGTTAGTTTAATGTTAATCCCAATTCAGTAACGACTTCTTTTACAGCTTTTATTGTATCCATCATGTCTTGTTCATCTAAATTACCAATACACCCAATTCTAAAAGTTTCTGCCACTGTTAGTTTTCCTGGATAAATTAAAAAATCTTTTTCACTAAGAGCATTATAAAATTTCTCAAAGTTAAATTTAGGATCATTGGGTTGTTTAAACGTAATAATAATTGGTGCTTGCAAATTATCAGGAAGTAGTTGCTCAAATCCCAACTCTTTCATTCCATTACAAATAATTTCACAATTTTTTTTATATCTTCTACCTCTTCCCTCTACACCGCCTTGTTCTTTATGTTCCTCAATCGCTTGATTGAATGCAGCCAATACGTGTGTAGGAGGTGTAAATCGCCATTGTTTATTTTTTTCCATTGCTTGCCATTGATCATATAAGTCTAGACTTAATGAGTGACTATTGCCTTTTGCATTTTGAATAACTTCATTTTTAACAAGAATGAAACCAACACCTGGCACACCTTCTAAGCATTTATTTGATGAAGCGGCTACAGCATCAAAAGTAATTATTTTAGAACTTAAGGGTAATGCACCAAAGGCACTCATTGCATCGATGAATAACGATAAATTTTTCCCTTCAACCAATTTTGCAATGTCTTCAATAGGATTTAAGATACCCGATGTTGTTTCACAATATACGGCAAAGACATGTGTTAAGTTGTTGCTATCAATTAACTCTTCAATTTTATTGATGTCATGAACTTCATGTTCAGCAACTTCATATTCAATAAAATCTCTCCCTAAATATTTGCACATTTTTTTCATTCTTTGTCCGTAAGCACCATTGATCAGAATCAGAATTTTAGAATCTTTTTGAGTAAGAGAGCTCACCATCGACTCTACAGCAAAAGTTCCACTTCCCTGCATTGGAACACATTGATATTTATCTTCACCATCTATTAATTTAACAAGGGAATCTCTAATTGATGCATTGAGATCAATAAATTTTGTATCTCTCGAACCCCAATCATGAAGCATAGCCTCTTTTGTTGACATCGATGTCGTGAGAGGCCCAGGGGTTAATAATTTTTTATCCATTAAATATTTACTTAATAAATATTATTATAAATTTGATCAATCTTATTAAAGTTGGAATTGAATTTATTTTCTAATAAGTTAGTTATAAATGAGAATGGAAGAAAATATTGTAGATTATCTCTTAGATCTTTTGAAAACAAAAGGTGCTGATATTCAATATGGTAATGAGGATGTGACCCAGCTTGAGCACGCACTCCAATGTGCTGAACTTGCTGAAAAACATAAATTACCAGGACCAACAATTGCTGCAGCATTACTGCATGATGTTGGCCACCTTATCTATGAGGACGGCGATCCCATTCATGAAGGGAAAGATGGTCATCATGAAAATTTAGGTGCTGATTTTTTAAAAAAATATTTTGGTGAGGATGTTATTCTACCAATTAGAGCACATGTTGACTCAAAAAGATATTTATCAAGTGTTGAAGAAGGTTATTATGATAGTCTATCAGAAGCATCGAAACTTTCGTTAAAAGTTCAAGGTGGTCCTTTCACAAAAGAAGAAGCAGATGCGTTTATAAGCAAACCTTTTATGGATGAAGCAGTAGAGCTTAGAAGATTTGATGATTTAGCAAAAGTTCTAGATAAAAAAACTCCCGATGTTGAACATTTCCGTCCCTATTTAGAAGAAGCAAGACAGTCTTTTTTAGCTAAACAAGCGTAAATGCAATTTAGCAATTATGATTTTATTGACTCTAAGTCATTTGCAGGCAAAATTATATTAACTTCTTTCCCAGGTCTTAACTCTAATGGTTTATTTGAAGAAACAATTTTAGCAAACGAATTAGAAATATTTAAAAATAATAATTGTAGTTCTATTACTTCTTTTGTTGAAGATAGCGAATTTGAAAAATTGTGTGATAAAACTTTGTTTGTCAAAAATATTTATGAACATAAATTACATTGGTACCATTTACCTATTTATGACATGGGAGCACCAGATAAAGATTTTAAATATAAATGGGAAACAACAAAAGTTTTATTAAAGAACGAATTGATAGATGGTAAAAATATAGTCTTACATTGTCGTGGTGGAAAAGGAAGAGCTGGCACTATAGCTGCTATTTTACTTGTTGAATTTAATTATGAAAAACAAGAAGCTATTGATCTAGTACGATCAAGAAGAAAAGGAGCTATTGAGTCAAAAATCCAGGAAGATTTTATTTTTTCTTATCGAGCAGTTAATTAAAAAGAGACCGTTAAATTAAAAATATTTTCTAGAATAAATAAAACAATTAAAGAAATTAAAGCTGCAATTATAGGTAGCGTCATCCAACCCAAGGAAATTCTTCCTGCAATTGACCATTGAACTTCTTTTCCTCCTTTTAAAAGACCAATTCCAATTACGCCGCCAACAACAGCTTGGGAACTTGATACTGGAACCAAGGGTATAGAGGGAAGATTTATAGATTGTAAAAAAGCACTTATACCCTGGGATGCAAATAAAAATAAAACAATAGAATGCGATATAACAACAATAAATGCTGCCACTGGTGTCATTTTTAAGAGATCATTACCAACGGTAAACATAACTCTTTTCGAGTAAGTAAAAACACCAACAGCTATTGCTAAACCACCCAGCAGAAATAGTTGTTCTTTTGAGGAAAAGACAAATAAATTTCCAATAGTAACATCAGTAAACGGTGATATAGGTACGAAGACACCCATTACATTAGCAATATTGTTTGCACCTAAACTATAAGCACCAAAAGCACCCGCTAAAAGTAAAGCTGTTCTTGTATAGGCATCAAGTCTGAGAATATGTAACTTTCTATTGAGTATAACTCTTTTTGTAAAAGTAAATAAACCCATTGCAATAACCCCTGCAATGATAGGACAGAGTATCCATGTTCCTAAAATAGTAATTAAAACTTGAAGATTAGTTGAAGATCCCGTGTATAAATTCCAACCAACAATTGCTCCAACAATCGCTTGCGTTGTTGAAACAGGCAACCCAACTTTGGTCATTAAATAAACAGATATTCCTGCAGCCACACATGCTGCAAAAGCACCAGGCAATGCATTAATAGCACCTAACTTTCCTAAAGTTTCAGTTGTACCTGCTCCACTAATAATTGCACCTAGAATAACAAAGACACTACAGATTATTGCTGCACTTGTGAAACTAACCATTCGTGTTCCAACTGCAGTTCCAAAAACATTTGCTGCATCATTGGCACCAAGTGACCAACCTAAAAAAAGACCACCAAATAAAAAAATTAGAATTGTAATTTCCATTAAAATTAAACGGAACGTTTAATAGCGTAAATTTGAACCTCGTCAGCTATGTCTTCTGCTTGATCACAAATACGATCAATTTTCTCTACAAAATATCGAAGATGCATTTTTTGATCTAGAGGTAATTCAGAATCAAAAATTCTTCTTGCAAGAGAACTAAATTTTATATCAGATTCTTTTTCATAAAATGTAACTTTATGTGCATTATCTCTAACAGATTTAATATCTCTAAAAAATGATCGGACAGTCAAACAAAGTGATTCAACACAATTTACAACAGTCTCTGTTAACTCAATTAAATCTTGGTGAAACTCTTTTGGAAAATTAGGTTTTTGAATAGAGAAGTGATAACAATTTCCTTGGTACATTCCAATTAATTCGTCGATGTGTTCTAGAAGTCGTAACACATCACTTCTTGCATCTGGGATTAGTGTTTCTTCATAGAGAGTATGCTCAACATCTTTCGTAATTTTGTCAGCCTTACTTTCCATTTCTTTTACTTTTTCAACCATTTCCTCAAATTTACCATTGGCGGAATGATTGAGATAAGTTGGAACTATCGATTTAAATACTAAGCCCACTTCAGAGACAATATCAACAAACTCATCAATTTCTCTTTCAAGCTTTTTGGTATCACCAAATAATGATGCACTTTTTAATCCAAACATGGCGTGCTTATAGAACTTTTCAAAAAAAAAGAAAGAAATGTTAAATTTTTGTTACAATTTGATTAATATCTTTATCTTTAAGTAAAGTGTAATATTCGCAATCTATAGAATTTAGGAGAAGATATGACAGATTTATCAATTAATAGAATTAAGTGGTTTAGCACCGCGTTAATATTATCAGGAATATTATTAACCAATTTAAATGCCTATCCGATTAATATAATTATTCACGGTACAGGTGCTGTTGGTTGGTCAATTGTTGGTTATATGACAAAAGATAGAGCTCTGCTCACAAACTTTGGTTTACAACTCCCACTATTTATTTTTGGATATATTTATTTGCTAACATGAAAAATAAAAATATTCTTTTTATGTGTGTTGCTAATTCAGCAAGAAGTCAAATGGCTGAAGGAATTGCAAAAAAATTATATCCTAATTGTATTATTCAAAGTGCAGGATCAGTGCCCAAAGAAGTTAATCCCAATGCAATTTTGGTTATGGGTGAAATCGATATTGATATATCAAAACATTATTCAAAAGATTTTGAAAGTTTAGACAACAAATTTAGAGATGAATTAAATACCGTTTTTACGCTTTGTAAAGAAGAGGTATGTCCAGTTTTAAATTCCAAAGCTCAGATATTTTCAATACCATTTGATGATCCGGCATCAGATCATTTTAGTTCAAACCAATTAGATAAATTTAGAGAAGTAAGAGATTCAATTTTTGATAAATTGAAAGAACTAAAAAATTTATTTGAGAATTAATGAAGTTAAAAATTAATTAAATTTATAAAAATTTAATATTCCATTAATCTATCTGTAAACAATAAAATTTAAATGCTTCTTACCACTCACTGTATTATTTCCTCCTGCTAATTACCAATAATTGTGAGTGGGATTAATTTTTTATTTCTCCTTTTTCGAGTACTTTAACAATTGTTTAACATTATAAAATTAAGAATTTAAAGTAAATTTTATGAAAATTAATAAACCAGCGCTTACCTTTTCTAACTCCGAAGTTAATCCTGTTGGAAAAATTATTATTCAATTAACCGAATTGGGAACGGGTAAAATTAAGTTACGTAAGTTGTATGAGGATTATTTAAGAGAAAATTTACCTCCAGAGAATTTTTGGCATGATGCAATTGAAAGATTAGGTCTCCGTGTTCAGACACATTATCATTCTAAAAGTAATATTCCTAAAAATGGCAAACTTGTAGTAATCGCTAACCATGCATTTGGAATAGCTGATGGTCTTACAATATGCTCTTTAATTAGTAAAATTAGACAAGATTACAAAATTATTACGCATAAAGTTTTACAAGGAGCAGATCTTATTAAGAATAAAATTATTCCTCTTGATTTTTCAAAAAATAGAAATGCTTTAATAAATAATATCGCTGCACGTAAAGAATGCGAAGAACACTTAAGAAATAATGGGGCACTAATCATTTTTCCATCAGGATCAGTTTCAACGAAACCAAAATTAAAAAAAGGAATCAAAGCAATAGATCGTGAATGGAAACAATTTACTTCAAAAATAATAATGAAAACTCAATCACCTGTCCTCCCAATTTTTTTTGAAGGACAAAATAGTGAACTTTTTCATGTTGCAGATAAACTTGGCCAAATCTTTCGATATTCTTTAATGATATATGAACTTAAAAGAAGAATGGGAACAAAAATTGATGTTCATATTGGACAAAGAATACCCTTTGAAACCATAAAAGAAATCGGCAATCTTATTGAGATTACAAAATTTTTAAGAGAAAATACCTATAGTTTAGATCCAAGTAATAAAAACTCAATATTTAATTAATACTTCTGTAAAAAAATAAATTTAGTTAATGTAATTGAAATAAAATTTTAACAAATTCTTTCTATTATTTATTAATAAAATGAAAGATCAGCAATCAGTTTCATATTATAGAACTATATGGATATCTGATCTTCATCTTGGAACAGAAAATAGCAAGAGTGAAATGCTTCTTGAATTTTTGAGATCAACAGATTCAAAATATTTATTTTTAGTTGGCGATATTATTGATGCATGGAGAATGAAAAAAAAAATTTATTGGCATCAAACTCATAATGACATTATCCAGAAGATTTTGCGTAAAGCAAGAAAAGGCACAAAAGTAATATTTATCCCAGGTAATCATGACGAACTTGTAAAAAGTTACACAAGTTTTTCACTAGGGAATATATCAATAAAAAATAAGTTTACACACAAATTAGCTGATGGGAGAAAAGCCCTTGTTTTACATGGTGATGAATTTGATGCAGTTATATTAAACGCTAAATGGCTGGCAAGTATTGGGTCATCCCTATACGAATTTATATTAAAGTTGAATAACAATCTAAATTTTGTCAGAAGAAAACTAGGTTTATCTTATTGGTCATTATCTCAATTTCTCAAACATCAAACAAAAAGAGCCACGAATTTTATTTCTAACTTTGAGTTTGCCGTATCTGATAGTGCTAAAAGAGTAAATGCCGATGTTGTTGTTTGCGGCCATATTCATAAGCCCGTTATAAAAAAATTAAATGGAGTGTTATATTGCAATGATGGTGATTGGGTTGAGAGTTGTTCTGCGCTAGTGGAAAATAAAGAGGGACAATTATCTCTTATTGACTGGTCGATTGAAAGAGAAAAAATTTTTCACAACAAATATAACAAAATACCAGAAAGTGTAGCAGTGTGAAAAAATTAGCAATCATTACCGATGCTTGGCTTCCCCAAGTTAATGGTGTGGTAAATACATACCAACATATTAATCCATTTTTAAAAGAAAAGAACGAAATAGACATACTTCACCCAATGATGTTTACTAATTTTAGCTATCCCTGGTATAAAGAAATAAAACTAGCAATTAATACAAAAAAAATAACAGAAAATTTTTTTAATAATTTTGATCCAGATTTTATACATATCGCTACTGAAGGACCAGTTGGAATAGCGGGGAAAAAATTTTGTGAGAATAATAAGTTGAGATATACAACCTCTTTTCATACGAGATTTCCAGAATATTTAGAGCAAAGAATAATGATACCAAAAATAATTGGGTATTCATTTTTAAAAAATTTTCATAAAAATGCATGCAATGTATTGGTCCCAACAGTATCTATGCGTGACGAATTAACGAAATATCAATTTCAAAATCTTAAAATTTGGTCAAGAGGTGTTAATACTGAATTATTTCATCCTTTAAAAAGAAGAAAAGGAATGAAAAAGTACATTGTTTACATCGGTAGAGTTGCTCTAGAAAAAAATATTGAAGCATTCCTAGAAATTAAAACCAAAATGGATAAAATTGTTGTTGGAGATGGTCCAGAAAAACAACGATTACAACAGAAATATCCTTACGTTTCTTTTGTAGGCATGAAAAAAGGTCAAGACTTAGCAAAATATTATGCAAATGCTGAAGCCTTGGTATTCCCATCTAAAACAGATACATTTGGAAATGTAATTTTAGAGTCTTTAGCCTCTGGCACACCGGTGGCAGCATATCCAGTAACAGGTCCTATAGATATTTTAAAAAACTCATTAATTGACACCCTTGATAACAATATTGAAAAATCACTTAAAAAAGCTTTAAAGATTGATAGAAATGATTGTAGAAAATTTGCAATGCAATTTACTTGGGATAAATGTGCAAATCAATTTCTATCAAATATTGTAAATGCAAAAAATTAATTTTAAAATTATAGTTACTAAAAAGTAAGAGACTTAATTTTTATTAAATTGAAAGAACTAAAAAATTTATTTGAAAACTAATAAATTTAAAAATAAGTTTAATTTATAAAAACTTAATATTTTATTAACACGTCTGTAAAAAATAAAATTTAAATATTCTTTACCACTCACAATATTATTTCTTCCTGCTATGTCCAATTGTTGTGAGTGGGATTAAATTCTATTTTCAAATTTTTAAATTAGACTTAGCTCTAGATTTGAGTTTTGCTGAACCCCTCCCAGACAAGCTTGGATTTTTGATAAAAAAATTGTGAGAGGAAAATTTTTTTTCTTTGCTTGATATTTCTTTTTTCTGATAATTGCCATTACTCAACATTTGCCAAGAATTTGTATTATCTGCCATACTGGCAATTAAGATCTGATTTAATATTTGTTCATGTACAGTTTCATTTTCAATAGGGATGAATGTTTCAACCCGCCTATCTAGATTTCTTTGCATTAAATCGGCAGAAGAAATAAACAAGATATTTTTTCTATGAGGGAATTTATGACCGTTATAAAAACAATATATTCTCGTATGTTCTAAAAAACGACCAATTATACTTTTAACAACTATATTTTCCGATAGATTTTCTTTACCAGGTATTAGAGAGCAAATTCCTCTTATCAACAATTCAATTTTTACATTTTTTTGAGATGCTTTATAAAATTCATCAATAATTTGTTTATCAACAAGAGAATTACACTTACATACTATTCCAGATGGTTTATTTTTTCCAGCATTTGTAATTTCATTTCTAATTAGTTCATTTAATTTGTTTCTTGCAGTTATTGGAGAATATACTATTTTTTTTATTGTGGTTGGTTCTGAATAACTAGTTAAATAATTAAACATTTTTGCAGCATCATTTGTTAATGTTTTGTCACAGGTGAAGTAAGATAAATCCATATAAACTCTTGCATTTCTTGGGTGATAATTACCTGTTCCATAATGTGCGTAATTTACAACAGAATTCATTTGCTTCCTTGTTACAAGTGTAATTTTTGCATGAGTTTTCATATCAATATTGCCAAAAACAACTTGCGCTCCAGCTAATTCTAATTCTTTTGCCCATTTTAAGTTACGCTCTTCATCAAAACGTGCTTGCAACTCTATAATGACAGTTACTAATTTTCCTTTTTGTGCTGCTCTAACTAAACTTGCTTCTATTGGTGAGTCATCAGTAGTTCGGTATAAAGTATGTTTTATTGATAAGACTTTTGGGTCATCTGCAGCTTGATCAATAAACTGAGTCACTACTTCAAAAGATTCAAAAGGGTGATGAATAACAATATCTTTATTTGCTATAGCTTTAAAATAATCATTTTTAAAATCTTTAATTCTTTCAGGAAATCGTACCTTAAATTTTGGAAAAAATAATTTTTTAAAATCTTTCAAAAAAATTGACTCTATACTCGAAAGATTAACGGGTATTGGCAGTTTATATGTATTTACATCCTTATAGTTAAGTTTTTTATTTATGAATTTAATTAAGTGACTAGATATACTTTCATCAAAATCAATTCTTATTACCTCTTGTCTTCTTCTCTCAAAAATAGCTTTTTGAAATACTAAAAATAAATCTTCTCCCTCACCACCTAATTCTAATTCACTATTCCTAATTGGTCTAAAAACACCTTTATCCAAAACCCTATCACACTGGAAAATTTCTTTTAGAGAAATAAGTAGGGCTGTCTCCATAGATACAAAACGTGTTTTTTTACCAGGTAATTTAATAAATTTTTCTAATCCCTCTGGCACTCTCAGTATTCCATAAAAAGTTTTTTTATTATTTATTAAACGACATACTAAGGTTGTTTCTTTATTTGGTATAAAAGGAAATGGGTGAGATGGATCAATAATAATTGGCGTTAAAACTCCCAAATTATTTTCTTCTAAATAATTTTTAATAAATGTTTTATCTTTTGTTTTCAGTGTTTTTTCTACATCTATATGGATTTTGTTTTCTGAAAGCTCTCTTAGTAAATCTATCCATATT
>CABYTX010000014.1 GCA_902522015.1 uncultured Alphaproteobacteria bacterium | reverse complement strand
AATATATTGGTGAACTTGCAAATGAATCTGGGTGTTCAAAAATGTTAATTATTGGTGGTGGTGGAAATCAAGCTGGAGAAATCTCTTCCTCAATTGATGTTTTAAAAACAGATTTTCTTTCAAAATATAATTATCAATTTGTAGGTGTGGCTGGACATCCCGAAGGAAGTCCAGATATTTCAAATGAAAATTTAGATTTAGCAATTAAACAGAAGAATGATTTTGCAAAAAATGTTGATTTTAAAATGTATTTAGCAACACAATTTTTTTTTGAAGCTAAATCTTTAATCGACTGGGAAAAACACTTAGTAAAAATTGGAAATAAATTACCAATCCACGCTGGGATACCAGGTCCTGCCTCTATTAAAATATTATTAAATTATGCAAGGTCTTGCGGTATTGGAAATTCTTTAAGATTTATTACAAAACAGGCTTTTAACTTAACTAAACTTGCAACATTGAGCACTCCTGACAAATTAATTTATGATCTTGCTGAACATAGCGAAATAAACAAAGACTCTAAACTTGAAAAAATACACTTCTATGCGTTTGGTGGTATGAAAAAAACATCAGAGTGGTTAAATCAATTTAATAACTCAGATTTTTCTTATAGTAATAAACAGAAATTCGAGTTAAATTAGCTTCTTCACAATTTTTTTATCTTTTAATGAAACAAAAGTTGTTTGATATTTAAGTTAATTTATAGATTAAGAATCTAATTTAAGGAGTTTCATGTCAGATATTGAAATAGCAAGAAAAGCTAAAATGAAGCCTATTAGTGAAATTCTAAAAGGGCTTGATGTTCCAGACAGACCTGAAGCCTTCAGTCCTATGGGTCGTCATATAGCAAAAATAAACTTGGAGTACATAGAGTCACTTAATAAAAATAAAGATGGTAAACTTGTTTTAGTCTCAGCAATAACTCCAACACCAGCAGGAGAAGGTAAAACAACAACTTCTGTTGGATTAAGTGATGGTCTTAATAAACTAGGAAAGAAATCAATAGTTTGTTTAAGAGAGCCGAGTCTTGGACCATCATTCGGCATGAAAGGTGGTGCGGCTGGTGGAGGCTATGCTCAAGTAGTACCAATGGAGCAAATTAATTTACATTTTACTGGAGATTTTCATGCAATTACATCCGCTCATAATTTACTTTCTGCATTAATTGATAATCATATCTACTGGGGAAATAAATTAAATATTGATGTTAGAAGGGTTGTTTGGAAGAGAGTAATGGATATGAATGATAGATCACTTAGATCTATTGTTGTTGATTTAGGAGGAGTTGCAAATGGATATCCTAGACAAGATGGTTTTGATATTACTGTTGCATCGGAGATAATGGCAATTTTCTGCTTAGCAAAAGATTTAAAAGATCTTGAAGAGAGAATTGGAAATATAACTATTGCTTATACACGAGACAAAAAAGCTATTTATGCAAAAGATTTAAAGGCAGAAGGTCCAATGACAGTATTATTAAAAGATGCCATTAGGCCCAACATAACACAAACGTTAGAAAATAATCCAGCTATAATTCATGGTGGGCCGTTTGCAAATATTGCTCATGGTTGCAATTCTGTAATTGCAACTAAAGCTAGTTTAAAATTAAGTGATTATGTTGTGACTGAAGCAGGCTTTGGAGCTGATCTAGGAGCAGAAAAATTCCTTGATATAAAATGTAGAAAATCAAATTTAAAACCTGATTGTGTGGTTTTGGTAGCTACAATTAGAGCACTAAAAATGCATGGCGATGTTTCAAAAGAAGATTTAAAAAATGAAAATGTAAATGCTCTAAAAAAAGGTTTAGTAAATCTAGAAAGACATATTAATAATGTTAGAAAATTTGGATTACCAGTAACTGTTGCTATTAATCATTTTGTCACTGATTCTAAAGCTGAAGTTGATGCCGTTTTAAGTTTTTGTACAACTCAAGGAGTCAAGGCTTCTATGTGTACTCACTGGTCCGATGGTGGTGATGGTGCAACTGAATTAGCTCAAAATGTAATAGATATTTGTGAAGATAATAAGAATACATTTAAATTTTTATATGAAGATGATTTAACTCTATTCAAAAAAATAGAAAAAATTGCACAAGAGATTTATCACGCAAGTGAAGTTGTGGCAGACACGAAAGTACGTCAACAATTGAAGGATTTTGAAACTAAAGGATTTGGCAAATTACCTGTTTGCATTGCAAAGACTCAATATAGTTTTTCAACTGACCCTAATTTAAAAGGTGCCCCTACTGGCCACGTTTTACCTATTAGAGAGGTAAGATTGTCATCAGGAGCAGAATTTATAGTAGTTGTTTGCGGTGATATTATGACCATGCCGGGTCTACCAAGTGTTCCTGCGGCAAATTCGATAAAGCTAAATGACCATGGAGAAATTGAAGGTCTTTTTTAAAACTGCTATAAAGAGTTATAATGTTTAATAAAAATAAATACTCATTTCTATCTATTGCTAGAAATGCTTTAAATCATCATGAGAATTGGCAAAAGACGTGGAATAGTCCTGAGCCAAAAAAAAGTTATGATGCAATAATTGTCGGTGGTGGTGGACACGGTTTAACTACTGCTTACTATTTAGCAAAAAATCATGGAATTAATAATATTGCAGTAATTGAAAAAGGTTGGATAGGCGGGGGGAATACAGGGCGAAATACCACTATAATTAGATCAAACTATTTATGGGATCAAAGTGCAGCTTTGTACGAGCATGCATTAAAACTTTGGGAAGGTATGTCTCAAGAATTAAATTACAACGTAATGTTTTCTCAAAGAGGGGTTTTGAATGTTGCTCATAATCTTCATGATGTAAGAGAATTAAAAAGACGGTGGCATGCAAACAGACTAAATGATATCGATTGTGAATGGCTTGATACAAAGAAAGTTAAAGAATTTTGTCCAATAATAAATACTTCACCAAACATTAGATATCCTGTTTTAGGAGCAACACTACAAAGAAGAGCAGGAACTGCAAGACATGATGCTGTTGCATGGGGTTATGCAAGAGGAGCTGATGAGATGGGAGTTGATATAATTCAAAATTGTGAAGTAACTGGTATTAATGTAAAAAATGGAAATGTAACTGGTATTGAGACAACAAAAGGAACTATTAATTCAAATAAAATTGGAATAGCTGCTGCAGGCCATACCAGTGTTATTGCCAATATGGCTGGAATCAAATTACCGTTAGAAAGTAAGCCATTACAAGCTCTAGTTTCAGAACCAGTAAAACCTGTTATTGATACTGTAGTAATGTCCAATACAATTCATGCGTATGTATCTCAATCAGATAAAGGAGAATTAGTTATTGGTGCTGGAACAGATGGATATACATCATATACTCAAAGAGGTGGCTTTAACATTGTCGAAGATACTTTAATGGCGATCGTTGAATTGTTTCCAATATTTTCTAGAATGAAAATGCTTCGTCATTGGGGAGGTATTGTAGATATATGTCCTGATGCAAGCCCAATTATCAGCAAAACTCACATAAACGGATTATATTTTAATTGTGGTTGGGGAACTGGTGGTTTTAAAGCAACACCAGGTTCAGGTTGGGTATTTGCTCACACTATAGCTAATGATCAAGCACATGAATTAAATGCTCCTTTTACAATAAATAGATTTTCTAGTGGTGAATTAGTTGATGAACATGGTGCAGCTGCCGTAGCACATTAAATCATGTTTTTAATAAATTGCCCATACTGTGGAGAAAGAGATCAAGCTGAATTTTCTTGTGGAGGTGAGGCACATATTGCAAGACCAAAAAATCCTCCTGAACTCTCTGATGATCAATGGGCAGAATATTTATTCTTGCGAAAGAACGAAAAAGGTATTCATTATGAAAGATGGAACCATGAATATGGATGTAGACAATGGTTTAATTTAGCAAGAAATACAGCAACCGATGAAATTCTTGCAGTATATAAGATGGGAGAAGCTCCTCCTAAATTAAAAGCAAATATTCCAGCTACTCCTTCAGGTGAGCCAAGTATTGGATCAGGGAATTTATCAACATCGAAAAAAGATAGATTTTAAAAATAAAGATGCGATACAAAAATAACAAAAATATAGAAAATAATAAGTCTGTTAGGTTCTATTTTGATAATAAAGAATATTTTGGATTTGAAGGTGACACCCTAGCTTCAGCACTTCTTGCAAATGATGTTCACTTAGTTGGAAGAAGTTTTAAATATCATCGACCGCGGGGTATTTATACCGCAGGTAGTGAAGAACCTAATGGAATAGTTCAGCTTGAGACCAAAGAATATACCGAACCTAATAGAAGAGTAACTGAAGTCCAGATATATGATGGTTTAAAAGCTTTTAGTCAAAATAATTGGCCATCAGTGAAATTTGATGCTGGCGCTATAAATGATTTACTATCCCCATTTTTTCCTGCAGGATTTTATTACAAGACCTTTATGTGGCCACCAAAGTTTTGGAAAGCATATGAGTTTTTTATAAGACACGCTGCAGGACTTGGTAAATCTCCAAAAAAAGATGATCCCCACAAATACGAACATTTTCATTATCATTGTGATGTTTTAGTTGTTGGAGCAGGAGTGAGTGGATTAATTTCAGCAGAAATTGCAGCAAATAATAATTATAAAGTATTACTTATTGAGCAAGAAGATGATCTCGGAGGTGAAATTTTATCTACTAGAAATCAAGATATTAAAATAGATAACTTGCCAATTAATGAATGGAAAAATAAAATCGTTGATAAACTTTCTAAAAATTCAAATATAAAAATAGTAAAAAATACAACTTGTTTTGCTTATTTAAATTATAATTTATTATTAGCTGCCCAAGAAATTGATCCAGAAAAAGGATTATATAAAAAAAATGATATTAAAGAAAGAATTTGGAAAATTAGATCAAAGAAAGTTATTTTAGCAACAGGAACAATAGAAAGACCAATAATTTTTAACAATAATGATAGGCCTGGTATTATGCTTTCTAACAGTGCGAAAAAATACTTAAATAAGTATGGAGTTGCACCTGGAAAAAATTTAGTTTTTTTTACAAACAATGATAGTGCTTATGAAACTGCAATAGATTTTTTTGAACAAGGTATAAAAGTAGAAGCTATTGTCGATACAAGAGATAGTAGTGATGGATATTACCCTAAAAAAGCAAATAAATTAGGTATTACTATACTAAAAGGTTATGAAATTAGTGATACTGTTGGAAGATTAAAAATTAGAGAAGTTAAATTAAGAAAAATAAAAACTGAAAACAATAATGAAAAATCTTCTATTAATATAAAATGCGATCTTTTGGCAATTGCTGGTGGTTGGACTCCTACTGTTCATTTATTTACTCAATCAAAAGGAAAACTCAAATTTAGAGATGTAGATGGAAGTTTTATTCCTAAAGAAGTTTATCAAGATACATTGTGTGTTGGCAGTTGCAATGGTGATTATAATTTAAATGAAATAGTATTAAAAACTCAAGAAGATACATATAAATATCTATATGATGATCAGCAAAATAAACTTGGCGATATAATTTACAAATCAGATAATGTGCAGCATGGCAAACACGAAAATGTTTGGATTACATCAAAGAACAGTATCTCAAGAACAAAAATGTTTGTAGATTTTCAAAACGATGTAACAGCAAAAGATATTAAACTAGCTTTAAAAGAGGGTTTTCAATCCATTGAACATGTCAAACGATATACAACTACAGGAATGGCAACTGATCAAGGCAAGACCAGTAATGTTAATGCACTTGGAATAATATCAGAATTAACAAATACTGAAATCTCTGAATTAGGTACGACAACATTTCGTTTACCTTATAAACCCGTAACATTTGGAGCAATTGCTGGGCGTCATGTTAAAGAATTTTTTGATTTAGAGAGAACAAGCCCAATGCATCAATGGCATATTGATAATAAAGCTTTATTTGAGGATGTAGGTCAATGGAAAAGAGCCTGGTATTATCCTCAAAGGAATGAGAGTTTTCAGTCTGCTTTAAACAGAGAAGTAAAAGCAACTAGAGATAGTCTAGGGATATTAGATGCATCAACGCTTGGTAAAATAGATATTAAGGGAAGAGATGTTAGTGAATTTTTAAATAGAATTTACACGAATTCTTGGTCAAAATTAGAAATTGGAAAATGTCGATATGGTGTAATGTTAGGCGACGATGGGATGGTTATTGATGATGGTGTAACAACTAGATTAGACGAGTATCATTATCTCATGTCAACAACTACAGGAAATGCGGCATCAGTAATGTCAAAATTAGAAGATTGGTTACAAACAGAATGGCCAGAATTAGAAGTATATTTAACATCCGTAACAGAAAACTATGGAACGATAAGCTTAAATGGCCCAAATTCAAAAAAATTAATGCAAAAACTAGTTCCAGATTTTGATTTTTCAAAAGAAAATTTTCCTCATATGAGTTTTAAGAATATTAATATTGATGGAATAAAATGTAGAGTCATGCGTATAAGTTTTACAGGGGAAATGTGTTATGAAATCAATGTGCCATCTGGCTATGCTAAAAATCTTTGGGAACTTTGTATAGCTAAAGGTAAAGAATTTAATATTACGCCATATGGTACTGAAGCGATGCATGTACTTCGTGCTGAAAAAGGATTTATTATTGTTGGTCAAGAAACAGATGGATCAGTGACACCAGTAGATCTGGATATGGATTGGATAGTTAGTAAGAAGAAATATGATTTTATTGGTAAAAGGGCATTATATAGAAGTGATACTATTAAAAAAGATAGGAAACAATTAGTTGGATTAAGAACTAAAGATCCAAATAAGGTTCTTGAAGAAGGATCTCAATTGGTTGAAGAAATAACTGCCCTACCTATGAAAATGGTTGGTCACGTGACCTCTAGTTACTATTCACCTAATTTAAAAAGTTCTTTTGCTTTAGCTCTAATTAAAGGTGGTCTTGAAAAAAAAGGAAGTGTTTTAATTGCTCCAATGGAAAATGAAAATATTGAGGTAGAAATTACTAGTCCAATATTTATTGATCCTGAGAATCAAAGGGTTAATCAATGAGTTTAACTTACAGTAATGTTTTGAATATAAATAAAAAAAATTACAATGGAGTAACAATAGAAGAAAGAGCTCTATCAGGTAAAATAAATATACGAGGTAAAAGTTCAGATAAAGAATTTATGAAAAGTATAGGTTCAGTATTAAACCTGGTTTTACCGATTGAGCCAAATGTAAGAATTTTTAATAATAATATTAGTATTATGTGGCTTGGTCCTAATGAATGGTTAGTCGAAACACCAGAAAATGAGAAAGATGAAATTATTTCTCTATTAGAATCTAAACTTAATCCAGAAAAAACAGCAATAACTGATGTTTCATTTAATAAAACTGTTTTACGGCTTGAAGGGGAAAAGGTATTTATCTTACTTTCTAAATTTCTTGTTGCCAACTTAGAAAAAATTTTGGAAACTAATTTTTCTGTAGCTCAAACTATATTTATAAAAATTCCAATACTTTTTATTAGAAATAATACTGATAAAGAAGAAACTTCATTAGATTTACATTTAAACAGATCACATGCAAAATATGTTTATGATTTATTAGTTGATGGTAGTAAAGATCTTAATATTTAATTTATTTTTTATCTTAATTTCATTAAGCACAGTATCATCTGGCAAAACTATATTTGGAAAAGCAAAAGTAATTGATGGTGATACTATACATATTAATAAAAATAAAATAAGGCTGCATGCAATTGATGCCCCTGAAACAAATCAAACATGTGATAAAAATAGTAAAGTCTGGAATTGTGGTGTAGAATCAACAAAGTTCTTAAAGGAATTAATTGGTAATAATAAAATTGAATGCATCACAAAAGGTAAGGATCGATATAATAGATTTATTGGAATCTGCTATAAAGATAATTTAGATTTAAATAGTGCAATGGTTCTGAATGGATGGGCGATAGCTTATCGCTATTATTCAAAAGATTATATTGAAGAAGAAGAAGAAGCAAAACGATATAAAAAGGGTATATGGATTGGGAATTTTGAAGAACCCTATTTATTCAGAAAGAAAAATAAATAATCAACCATGATGTTGGGAATCTTTTAAATAAATTAAATCTTCTATTTCTTTATCTTTATTTTTAATTATTT
This sequence comes from uncultured Alphaproteobacteria bacterium, assembly GCA_902522015.1. Classification (GTDB taxonomy): domain Bacteria; phylum Pseudomonadota; class Alphaproteobacteria; order HIMB59; genus CACPNW01. Next base: position 21,949 of record CABYTX010000014.1, on the reverse strand, counting down.
TTTTTAGCTCATTTAATTCATTTTCGATACTTCGATTTTTTTGTTCAATTTGTCTAAGTTCTGATTTTAATATTGAATTTTCAATATTTACTTCTTCCATATCTTCAGTTGATGCAGAACTTTCTAATTCTATTTCTAATTTTTGAACAAGATCTTCATATTTTGACAATTGTTTATTTAATTCAGTTATTTTATTTTCAAGTGTGTTAAGTTTATCAATACTTGCTGAATTGTTTTCTAAAGAGTTATTTTCTAGATCTGATATATTGTTTAGAGATTGTTCGTAATCACTCTTAATTGTATCGAATGATTCATTTAAATTGCTTATTTCTTCACGTAAGTTTTTTATTTGATCATCTCTAAATTTTAATCGCTGATCTTTTTGGAATATCTCAAGTTTAAGTTCTTGTATTTCAGATCGTAAACTTGATTCATCAACGACATTACTAGGAATGATTTCAATAGGTGGCTCAGTTTGATCAGTTGAAAAATCTAAAGAAGGCAAATAGAAAAAAATACCAAAGATAGCTATAATTGAAATGACTAGTAAGATTCTGTTTCTTCTTCTTCTTCTTGCTTGTAAACCAACAAAACCTACCATACGAACTCTATAAAACGGTAAGTGTAAAAAATAAATATTTAATTATTAAATTGCGGGTCTAAAGAATATGTGGTTGACCTTAAGTACTGAGTAATTTTTTTGATATCTCCAATTTTTACTAGGTTTTCGTAAGGTATAAGTGAACCAAAGTACATATGGATATCATCACCTATCTTTCTTTTCAGTTCATACATACATAAAGAGTATCTAAATGTTTGTCCTATTTTATTAGCAATGTGGTAAAGTTGACTATTTTGACCGTCAAAAAAAATTGGTAACACAGGGCTTTTAGTTTTAAGAACTAGTTTCGATACCCATTGTTTCCACTCACCATCGTCAGCTTTTGTATTTTTTTTTAAGTTTTGTTTAGTTGCTATCGTTCCAGAAGGAAAAAGAACTAGAACGCCTTCATTATGCAAAACTTTTTCAGCTTCTTTACGTGTATTAATATTAGTTATTAGAGCTTCTCTATTTTCATTAAAATCAATTGGTAATATTTTGTCTTTTACTGCCTCTGCCTGCCTTAAGACTTTATGTGTAACCATTTTATAATCTTGTCTTACTTTTGAAATTGCTGAACATATGGATAAGCCATCTGCAACTCCAAAAGCATGATTTGCTATAACAATTAATTTTCCTTTTTTTGGAATATAACTACCGTCCTGAAAATTAGTTATTAAAGTAAAATTTAATTTATCTACTGCATCATCCCAAAAAAGCTCAGGAGGTCTATTTTCAGATAAATATTCATCATATAATTTTTTTAATTTTAATTTTCCTGTTAATAATTCAGTAATCTTAATAAATATTTGACCAATAAAATTTACTTCCGCTGTTGCAAATGTAAATACAATTTTATTTTTATTCATAATGAAAATGAATCAATTTAAATAAAATAAGTTTTTTTTAAATATATTACATATTTGCATAATTTGGTCCCCCACTACCTTCAGGTACAACCCAATTTATGTTTTGTGACGGCTCTTTAATATCACATGTTTTACAATGAATACAGTTTTGTGCATTAATTACAAATTTAGGATTTTGAATATCTGTCTTATCAATCTCATATACACCAGCAGGACAATATCTTTGAGATGGTTCATCATAAGCATTTAAAGTAAATTTTATTGGTAATTCCTTATCCTTTAATTGTAAATGAACTGGCTGATCAGCTTCATGGTTAGTTCCAGTCAAATAAACAGAACTGGTTTTATCAAAAGTAAATATTCCATCATATTTTGGATAATCTATTTTTTTTGAATCTTTTGCTAATTGTAAAGCTTCATGATCAGCATGTTTGTGTTTTAGAGTAAAAGGAAGCTTACCTCTAAATATTATTTGATCAATTCCTGTAAATATTATTGCAGGTATTAGTCCCCAATTAAAACTAGGTTTTACATTTCTTGCAGCGAACAATTCTTTATAAAGCCATGAACGTTTAAAATTATCCTCATATGATGCAAGAGGTATAGATTTACTTAAATAATCATTAATTGTTTCAGCAGCTATAATTCCACTTTTCATTGCAGTATGAGAACCTTTAATCTTTGGCATATTTAAGGTACCTGCATCGCATCCAACTAGTAATCCGCCCGGCATATACATTGTAGGTAAACTTTGAATACCACCTTCAATAAGTGCCCTTGCTCCATACGCGATACGTTTTCCATTAGTTAGAATTTTCTTAATTGCTGGGTGGGTTTTAAATTTTTGAAATTCGTCATAAGGGGATAAATATGGATTTTTATAATCAAGACCGATTACGTATCCTAAAAATATTTGTTTATTTTCAGCATGATAACAAAAACTGCCACCATAAGTTGCATTATCTAATGGCCATCCCGCAGTATGCATGACAAGACCTTCTTCATGCTGACTTTCATCTACTTCCCAAATTTCTTTAAACCCAATTCCGTATTGTTGTGGTGACTTATCTTTTGATAAATTATATTTTTTAATTAATTCTTTTCCTAAATGACCTCTACAACCCTCAGCAAAGACTGTTACTTTAGCATTGATATTTATTCCTGGTTCAAAACTATCTTTTTTGTTGCCATCTTTATCAATACCCATATCACCAGTTTGTACACCAATTACATGATCTTCATCTGAATATAATATTTTAGATGCTGCAAATCCTGGAAAAATTTCTACTCCTAAACTTTCAGCCTCACTTGCAAGCCATCTACATAAATTTGCAAGACTAATAATATAATTCTTATGATTTTTTTGAACACTAGGAAGAAGCCATGTAGGCCAATTCAACGAGCCTTTCTTAGATAAGAATAAAAACTTTTCTTTTGTTACTTTAGTTTTAATTGGTGAGTCTTTACTTCTCCAATCAGGTATTAATTCATCGAGTGCTCTTGTTTCAAACACATTACCACTTAAAATATGGGCTCCTACCTCTGATCCCTTTTCTAATACACAAACATTAATTTCTGGGTTCAGCTGTTTTAGTTTAATTGCAGTTGAAAGGCCTGATGGACCAGCACCTACCACTACAACATCATAGTCCATTGACTCGCGTTCTACTTCCATTTTATTTATTGTAATAAATTAATTTATTGTTGAATAGTATTTAATTTATCTAGTTCAGAAGATAATTGAGGCAATGCCTCAAATAAATCAGCATTTAATCCATAGTCAGCGACATTAAATATTGGTGCTTCTTCATCTTTATTGATTGCAACAATTACCTTACTTTCTTTCATACCCGCTAAGTGCTGTATTGCACCAGAAATTCCGACGGCAATATACAAATCTGGGACAACTACTTTTCCAGTTTGCCCAACTTGATAATCATTTGAAACATAACCAGCATCTACAGCAGCACGAGAAGCTCCAACTGCTGCATTAAGCTTATCTGCTATTTCATTTAAAAGTTTAAAATTTTCGGCGCTTTGTAATCCTCTGCCACCGGATATCACAACTCGAGCAGTACTTAACTCTGGTCTTTCAGATTGAGATTCTTCTCTATCTATAAATTCAACACTGCCACTATCATTATCAAAAGAAATATTTTCGACCTGTTCTTTTCCACCGCTAGTTTCTACAGGGTCAAACGATGTTGGTCTTACTGTTACTACTTTAATCTTGTCATTTGATTTAACTGTTGCAATAGCGTTACCAGCGTAAATTGGCCTCATAAAAGTATCAGAACTTATTATTTTTATAACATCACTAACTTGTGCAATATCTAGTTTAACGGCAATTCTAGGAAAAATATTTTTACCAAATGTTGTTGCAGGTGCCATTATGTGGGAATAATTATTAGCCAAAGATACAACGATAGGCTCAATGTTTTCAGCAATTGGGTTTTTAAGTTTTTCATTATTGGCTAAATATACTTTTGAAACTTTTTCACATTTAGAGATATTTTTAGCTAACTCTTCACATTCATAGCCTGTTACCAAAACATGGATATCTTGGTCTATTTGCGATGCTGCAGATATAGTATTTAAGGTTGATGATTTGATATCTATATTATTATGTTCTGCTAATACTAATATTGTCATATAACTTTTGCCTCATGTTTTAGTTTTTGAACCAATTCAGCAACATCACTTACCATAATTCCCTTTTGTCTAACAGGTGGTTCTTCTACTTTTATTTGTTCAATCCTCGGTTCTATATTTATACCAAGTGAAGATGCTTCTTTTGTATCAATTGGTTTTTTCTTTGCTTTCATTATATTTGGTAAAGAAGCATACCTAGGTTCATTCAGTCGAAGGTCACATGATGCTACAAATGGTATAGACACTTTTATTCTTTCTAAACCTTCATCTATTTCTCTAGTAACGATTGCATTTTGACCATCAATTTCAATTTTAGATGCAAATGTAGCCTGAGGCCAATTAAGTAAAGCAGATGTCATTTGACCAGTTTGATTAGAGTCATCATCAATTGCTTGTTTTCCCATTAAAATAATTGATGGTTTTTCTTCTTCAGCAACTTTAGAAATTATTTTTGAAATAGCTAGAGGTTCTAAATCATTGTCTGTTTTAATATGTATACCTCTATCAGCTCCCATTGCTAATGCAGTTCGTATAGTTTCTTGAGCCTTATCATTACCTATAGTAAGAATTATAATCTCATCTGCTTTACCAGCTTCTTTTATTCGTAGAGCTTCCTCTACCGCATTTTCATCAGGAGGATTCATGGACATTTTTACATTATCTTTTTCAACTCCTGAACCATCAGCTTTAACCCTGATTTGAACATTATAATCTATGACTCTTTTTACGGTGACAAGTAACTTCATACTATTGTTTTAGTTTTTCATTTTTAGGATCATAAGGACTATCCTCTATAACGGTTACATTGTATTTTTTATCTAATATATCCATTTCTAATTTTTGACCGACATCTGCAAATTGAGGTTCTACCATACCAATAGCTAATGATTTTTTCACTCTAAAACCATAGTTACCTCCTGTCGCACGGCCTATAACTTTTCCATTATTATAAATTGGATTATTGCCCAAAGCATCTGCATCTTCAACATCATGAACCTCTAAAGTTACCATCTTGTTTTTAAAACCATTTTGCTGCCATTTAACAAGAGAATCTCTTCCTATAAAATTACCTTTGTTTAAATGTACAAATCTATCTAACCCAGACTCAAAAGCTGCGTATTCTATAGACATTTCGGTACCGACCAATTTATATGTTTTTTCAACACGTAAGCTTTCCATTGCTCTAATACCAAATGGTTTAAGTCCATGATCTTTTCCTGCTTCTATCAATTTATCAAAAATATGGTTTTGATATTCAATTGGATGATGTAATTCCCATCCAAGTTCTCCAACAAAATTCATACGCATAGCAATACTAGGAGCTAATCCAACATTAATTTTTTTTGACGATAGCCAAGGGAAATTTTCATTAGATAAATCAGTCTTTGTAATTTTAGAGAGAATATCTCTTGATTTGGGTCCTGCTAAAACAAGAACACCCATACTATTAGTTAAATTTTCATAAATCACTGATCCATCTTTGGGCATCCATTTATGAATCCAATCATGATCTAATCTTTGAAACGCTCCTGCTGAAACTAAATAAAAGGAATTTTCTTTTTCTTTTGCAATTGTGAATTCTGAGTGAACTCCTCCAGCAGTGTTTAATGCATGACAAAGATTAACTCTTCCAATTTTTTTTGGGATTTTGTTTGCTACTAGATAGTCTAGAAACTCTTCTGCGCCAGGTCCTGAAATCCGACATTTAGCAAAGGCAGTCATATCTAGAACGCCAGCATTATCCTGAACATTCAAGCACTCGTTACCAACATGTTCAAACCATTTTGATCTTCTAAATGACCAATCATCTTTTTGTAATTCTTTTGAAGGTGCAAACCAGTTAGCACGCTCCCAACCAAACTTTTGACCAAAAACTGCACCAAGATTTTTTAATCTATCATAACAAGGAGCTTGTCTTAATGGACGTCCTTCTTCTCTTTCTTCATCAGGATAGTGTACTGTAAAGACATTCGCGTAAGCTTCTTCATTCTTTTTAATCAAATATGCCTCTGTTGCATAATCACCAAATCTTCTAGGATCTACACCTAACATATCAATTGTAGGTTCACCGTCCACTATCCACTCGGCAATTTGCCATCCAGCTCCACCAGCTGCAGTAATTCCAAAACTATGACCTTCATTTAACCAGAAATTTTTAAGTCCCCATGCTGGTCCAACAATTGGACTTCCATCTGGTGTATAACAAATGGCACCATTGTAAACTTTCTTAACTCCAACTTCTCCAAAAATAGGAACACGGTGCATTGCTGATTCAATGTGTGGTTCTAAACGCTCTAGATCCTCTTGAAATAATTCGAATTCAGATTCTTTATCAGGTCCATCAATATAACAAACAGGAGCTCCTTTTTCATAAGGTCCTAATATCAATCCTCCTCTTTCTTCACGCATGTACCAAGAACTATCAGAATCTCGTAAGACCCCCATTTCAGGAAGTCCTTGTTCTTTTCTTTTTAATATTTCAGGATGATCGTCAGTCACTATGTATTGGTGTTCAACAGGTATAACTGGAATATCAAGTCCGACCATCTTTCCAGTCTGTCGTGCAAAATTACCACTACATGACACTACATGCTCGCATTCAATAGATCCTTTATCAGTTTCTACAATCCATAAATCATCTTTATTTTTTTTAATTCCTATTACAGAAGTGTTTCTATAAATTTCCGCACCTTTATCTCTTGCTCCTTTTGCAAGAGCTTGAGTTAGATCGGCTGGTTGAATGTACCCATCTTCAGGATGCTGAATTGCACCTATTAATCCATCTGTATTACAAAGTGGCCAAATTTCTTTTACTTGTTCAGGTGTTAAAAATTTAACATCTACACCTATTGTTTTAGCCACTCCTGAATATTGATAATATTCATCCATTCTATCTTGAGTAGTTGCTAAACGGATATTTGAAACCACACTAAAACCAACTTTTTGTCCTGTTTCTTCTTCAAGAGTTTTGTAAAGTTTGACTGCGTATTTATGCAATTGACCTACCGAATAACTCATATTGAATAATGGAAGTAACCCTGCTGCATGCCATGTTGATCCTGAAGTTAATTCCTTTCTTTCAACCAGAACTACATCTGACCAACCCTTTTTAGCTAAATGATAGAGAGTGCTAACGCCTACTGCGCCTCCACCGATGACAACTACTTTTGACTTTGATTTCATTATTACTATTTAATACTGTACTTCATTAATCATATTAAATAAGGTGGGTCAATCATGAGATACTTCAAAAAAATAATTTTGGTGGTTATAATGAGTGCGTTTATTTGTCTTCCTATAAAGGCTGAAATGACTCTTAAAGAATTGTTTTTTGATGAGTCTAAGCCTTTTCATTTAAAAATATTAGATGTTATTCCTGAAGAGGGAATTGTTCAAATTGGTGATGAAAATGCGAACAATACCATTATTGAATTTATGGATTATTTTTGCGGATATTGTAAAAAAGTACATCCTGAATTACTTCAGATTGCAAGTGAAAGAAAAGATACACGAATAGTATTCTTACAACATCCAATTTTAAGTGAGTCTTCTAAATTACTAGCAAATATGGTTATAGCTGCAAACATGCAGAACAAAGGTATCGATTTTCATAATGCTTTGTTTGAAGTTGAAGGAAATTTAAATAATGCAAAACTAAAACAGATAATTGAAAACCTTGAGTTAAATGATGCGAAATTAAATATCGATATGACTAAAGAAAGTGTTAATAATATTGTAAGACTGAGTTCTTTTTTAGCTAATGGCTCAGGTGCTCGAGGTACTCCCACTTTTTTTGTTAATGAAGAACTTGTTGTTGGTTATATCTCTATTGATAGAATAAAAGCTTTATTAAAATAAAGAAGCTCTATTAATTAAATAGAGCTTCTTAAAAAGTTTTATTTATCTACTACTTCTCTTGTATTAGAGTTGTGTGATTCAGTAAAAGGAATTGGCACAACTTCCGCATCTACTGGCACACCAGGTGAGTCTGCATATATATCAGGTAGATGAACCTTGAATTTACGACCATAATTTCCAATAGGAAAACCATTTTTATTTAGAGTTCCATCAAATGGTACATAGCCCATAGCAATGTTCCTTCCTTGCTCAGGATGATACCAAGGAGATGTTATGAATCCACACGGTTCATTGCCATCTTCTGAAACAAGCCAAAAATCAGGAGCATATTCTTCAATAGGTTTTCCACCTAAGCTTAATCCAACTAATTGAAGCTTATAAGGTTTTTTTCCATCTTTTAAATCAGCCTTCATTTTTTCAAGAACAGTTTTTCCAACATAATCAGAATTTTTATTCCACTCACCTTTACCAGATAGAGATACTTGATAGCCTAAATTACATTGAAAAGGATTATGCTGATTATCCATGTCTTGACCCCAAGATAGAATTCCTGCTTGGATTCTACGATGATGAGCTGGAGCTATGACCATAAGATTATGTTTTTTTCCTGCTTCTAAAACAGCATTCCACATATCATCAGCATACTTAGTGGAATCATATAAATAAATTTCAAATCCAGCCTCTCCAGAGAAACCTGTTTGAGAAATTATACAATCTCTTCCCCCTACTTTAGCGGCAGCAAGGCCATAGAATGGCATTTCATCAACTTTAACTTGATCACCTATTAAATCATTCATCAAAGCATGCGCTTTAGGGCCTTGAATTTGAACTGGGCTTACATCAATTTCATCAATATGAACATTAAACCTATTATCATGATTTACACCCTGTAAATAAAGACCAATATCTGAGTCAGATAATGAAAACCAAAACTCATCCTTTGAAATTCTAAGAAGAATAGGGTCATTTAAAACACCGCCATATTGATTACAAAGAATAACATATCTTCCTCTCATTGGAGATATTTTAGTAGCATCTCTTGTTATGACATAATCAACAAATGCCTCTGCATCTGGACCTTTAACCTGAATCTGTCTTTCGACAGCAACATTCCACATAGTAACATGGTTTTTAATTGCCTCATACTCAACCATTGCTCCACCATCCTCTGGTTTTACGTAACCTCTTGGATGGTAAATCCTATTATAAACTGTTGCTCTCCAACATCCCGCCTCCATTGACAAATGCCAATAAGGTGATTTTCTTACTCTTGTTGAAATAAGCATTTGCACTGGTGTAGGACCACTTTGTCTTAAATTGTAGGGAACCTTTCTGTCCGATTGATCCACCGACGTAGAATGTTTAGTCATTATAAACTCCTTAAATAAATATGCTATTTCTGTATTTAATCTTTAAATACTCTGCAATGATAAAATGTAGGTGATGTAAAAAAAATGGTGGACCTTAATTAGGTCAAAATTTCGTCTTAGTTTTGACAGCAAATTTTGATATTTCTGCACTATGAAATTTAAATTATTACTACCTATAATCTCTCTACTAATTTTTTTAGGTGGTTGTTCAGCTAGCTATAAACAACTCTCTAAAATGCAAAATAATGAACCAAAAAACTTTCAAGAACACTTACTATCCGAATACAAAAAAAGAGCTAGTTTCGAGGCAGAAGAAATGCACGATTGGAATTCCGCAAAATTATATTCTGAAAAAGCTCTCAAGAGTTTAGAAACTGATGAAATATATCCAGAAGAAATTACATATTGGAAAATTCCAAAAGAGAATATTAATGAAATAAAAATTGCATATGAAAACCTTATGACAATTTATAAAGATGCTAAAAATATTGATCCTATTAATTTGGCAAGAGCTATTTCGTCGTTAGATTGCTGGTCAGAGCAACAGGAGGAAAATTGGCAAACATGGGATATTAATAATTGCAAGAATGATTTCTTAAAAGCCATACATAATATTTATGAAAAAATGTCTACTCAGGAAAATGAGCAGGAAACTTCAGATAACAAAGATAATAATTTAGAAAATGAAACAAAAGATGAAATAACAATTGTGACTAAAAATGAAAATAAAGAATTAATGCAAATAATTTATTTTGATTTTGATCAATTCAATTTATCTGAAGTTAGCAAAGATAAAATGAAAAAATTTTTAAATAAATATGGAAGTGATATTAATGAATATCTTGTCGTTGGACATACTGATACTAAAGGAACAAATAAATATAATTTATTATTGTCAATTAAGAGAGCTGAAGTTGTCAAAGAAATTTTAATTAATTATGGAATTAATCAAAGTAGTATTAGAATTTTAGGCAAAGGTGAGGAATCTTTAGCTGTAGATACTCCAGATGATACCAAACAACCAGCAAATAGAAGAGTAGAAATAAAAAAAACAAATTAACTTTTGTTTACAATTATTTTGGTATATTGAGCTTTCTTCAATGTATTCTAAAACAACAAAAAAAATAAACATTACTGTAAAGCCGTATTATCTTGAAGATCAATCTGAACCAGAAGATCAGCATTATGTATGGGCATATAAGGTAACAATTGATAATCAAGGTAATGAAAAAGTGCAACTTGTGAACAGACACTGGAAAATTATTGATGCCAATGGCACATTACAAGAAGTGCGTGGAAAAGGTGTTGTGGGTGAACAGCCTATACTAAACCCAGGTGAAAAATTCGAATATACAAGTGGAACACCCTTAACTACTTCATCCGGTTTTATGGAAGGAACTTACGAGATGCAAAATGATAATGGTAACACTTTTGATGTTCAAATACCTCAGTTTTCATTAGATACACCATTTGAAAATAACAAATTAAATTAATTAAAAAAAAGAATGAGAGACTTTAGGTCGATATTAAACATAATCGGTTTGCTAATATGTATTGAAGCATTGGCAATGCTAATACCAATGTGTTTTGATCTTTATTATGGTAATTATGAATGGTTACAGTTTTTTTATTCTAGTCTAATCACATTCTTTATAGGTATAATTTTATATTTTTCTTTTAGAAAAAAAAATATTAAACTTGGAATTAGGCAGGCATTTTTATTAACAATTTCATCTTGGTTAGTAATATCTCTTTTTGGTGCAATTCCATTTGTGTATTCATCATCTTCACTTTCATATACAGATGCTTTTTTTGAGTCTGTAAGTGGAATTACTACAACTGGCGCAACTGTTATTAATAATTTAGAAAACTTATCAGAGGGTATATTAATCTGGAGATCTCTTCTTCAATGGTTTGGAGGAATAGGAATAATTGTTCTTGCAATGGCTATTTTGCCAACTTTACAAATTGGTGGAATGCAGCTGCTACATATGGAACATGATGATCCTTATGAAAAAACAATCCCTAAAGTTAATCGGTTTGTAATTGAATTATTTCTACTATATCTATTTTTGTCATTTATTTGCGCCTTTTTGTATTTTGTAAATGGAATGAAGGGTTTTGATTCAATTATTCATGCAATGACTACAATCTCAACTGGTGGATTTTCAAATTACAATGAATCTTTTTTATATTTTAATTCTTTTCAAATTGAAATTGTAAGCATCATTTTTATGTTGGTTGGCAGTTTGCCATTTGTCTTATATTTGCAATTTCTACACAATCAAAAAAAGTTAATTTTTACAGATGATCAAATAAAATTATTCTTTTTTATTTTATTTATAATTGTTTTGTTAACGACAATTTGGCTAACTGCTAATCAATCTATAGATATAATTTCAGCCTTCAGAATTGCTTTATTCAATATTACATCAATTTTAACTGGAACTGGTTATACTAGTAGTGACTTTTCTAATTGGGGAAGTTATGGTATTGTAATAATGATAATTATTATGTTTGTTGGTGGGTGTGCAGGATCTACCACCGGTGGAATTAAAATATTTAGATTACAAATTTTGTTTAGAGGAGCAATTACACAAATTAGAAAGTTAACTCAGCCTCATGCAGTATTGGTTATGCGATTTAATGGCAAAACAGTTAATGAAAATACTTATAACTCAATAATGGGCTTTTTCTTTATGTATATATTTTTATTTATTTTATCAGCGGTAAGTTTAAGCTTATTCAATTTAGATTTTTTAACCGCTTTTTCAGCAGCAGCTTCTGCAATATCAAATGTTGGCCCAGGTTTAGGTGAAATAATTGGGCCTAGCGGAAATTATTTTTTATTAGATAATGGAGCTAAATGGATATTATCAATTACTATGATTATTGGAAGGTTAGAAATTTTTACAGTATTAGTTTTGTTATCTATAAATTTTTGGAGAAGTTAAAAACTTAAATAATCTTTCATATAAATTGATAATTGGTTTTTCGTTTCATTTATATAATCTTTCATTGCTGAAACTAATAAATCATTAATAATTATTTCAGTTTCATTTAAAGAAATATATTTTTGAGAAGTTGTGGATCTTGAAGTTTCTACTGTAGTATTAGCTATTAAATAACTACTACTATCATAAAGTTCATATTCAACTAAATAAAATACTTCGTATTTAAATATAGTTTTTTCCTCATATTTTTTAGCATCGACATTCATGATTTCAGTTTTTTTAATAGATGCATCTATAATGTTTATTACTAACTTGTTTTCATTTCCAAGTTTAAGAATGTTTTGACTATTCCACTCAGCCATTAAATTAACTGGAGATTTTTGTATTTGATCTTCAATATTAGATTGGGAAAATACTGAACTGTATATTTTATTAACTTCAATTTTTTCTGCATTTATTGATATTTTTTCAAATATAGTCATATCAATTTCAACTGGTTTTAATATCTCAACTGGCTGACAAGATAGAATGATAAAAAAAATTAAAATAAAACTATTTTTTAAGTACATAAATCAATATCGCTTGTTGAATATACATTCTATTTTTTGCTTGTTGTAATACAACAGAATTTTTACCATCAAGAACATCTGAAGTTACTTCCTTCCCTCTTTTTGCTGGTAAACAATGCATAAATATTGCATTATTTGATGCATTACTCATAATATTCTTATTCACAGTAAAATTTTTAAAATATTTAGTTTTATTATTTGTTTCACCCATTGAAACCCAAACATCAGTCATTACGCAATTTGATTTTTTTACACCTTCAAAAGGATCATCAAAGTATTTCATATTTTTATTCTTACATTTTAGAAATTCATTTTTATAATTTTTAAAAATTTGATTGGGTATAATAATATTAAGTTTAAAATTATAAATATTTTGCAAATGAATAAGTGAACGCAAAACATTATTATAATCACCTATCCAAGCAATACTTACATTATTATAGTTTTTAAACTTCTCTTGAAGTGTTAAAAAATCTCCAAGTATTTGACATGGATGACTATATTCAGTTAGGCCATTTATTATTGGAAGAATATTTTCTTTGCTTAAATTTACTATTTGTTTGTGATTATTATTTCTTATCATCAAACAATCAATATATTGACTTAATACATTAAGAACATCTTCTGCTTTTTCTCTTTTATTATCAAAACCAATATCTTTACTTTGCATTTCTAAAACAAAACCCCCTAATTTTTGCATTCCTACATTGAAGCTTAATCTTGTTCTTAGTGACTGCTTTTCAAAAATTAAACCGAGAGTTTTATTTTTACAAGATGAAGAGTATTTTTTTGGATTTTTTTTTATTTTTTTTGCAAGTGAAATTATTTCATCAATTTCTGTTTTTTTAAAATTGTTAATATCAATAAAATGTTTCATTTGGATAATTCTTTAATACTTTTTTTAATTATTGAAATTGATTTATCAATCTCTTTATAAGATACAATAAGTGGTGGAGCTAATCTTACTGTATTATCTGCGGCAGGTACATTTAGTAATTTATTTTTTTTAAGTTGTTCAGAAAAATCTATATTGCTAACATTTGTTTTGATACCCAATAAAAGTCCTGCACCTCTAACCTCTGAAATAATCTTAGATGTATTCTCTAATTCTTTCAAATTTTTCCAAAAATATCTAGCGATTTTATCAATTTTTGAAAGAAATGTTTTATTAGAGATAATTTTTAAAACTTCTAAACCTATACTCATAGCTAACGGATTACCGCCATAGGTTGATCCATGACTACCCTTAGTCATTGCAACACATGCTTTGTTTGTTGACATACAAGCTCCAAGTGGAAAACCCGATCCTATACCTTTTGCAACAGACATGATATCAGGTTTTATTTTTGCCCACTCATGAGAGAATAATTTACCAGATCTTCCAAATCCACATTGAACTTCATCAAAAAAAAGTAAAATTTTGTTTTCATTACAGATGTCTCTTAATAGTTTTAAAAAACTTAGATTAGCAGGACGAATACCTCCTTCTCCTTGAATTGGTTCAATAATAATACCGGCTGTTTTTTTATTTACTGCAGATATTAATTTTTTTTTATTATTAAATTCAATTTGTTTAAAACCTCTAAGCATAGGCCCAAAGCCATTAGAGTATTTTTTATTTTTTTGTGCTGAGAGTGCACCGTAAGTTCTTCCATGAAAGGCACCATCAAAAGTAATAATCTCTGTTTTTTTTGTCTTGTAATATGAATGATATCCTCTGATTATTTTAATTCCACATTCAATAGACTCAGTTCCAGAATTAGTAAAAAACACTTTGTCTGCAAAAGAATTTTTACAAAGTAATTTTGCAAATTGTTCTTGTTTTTTTATTTTATATAAGTTTGAAATATGCCAGAGTTGTTTCGATTGCTTATTCAGTGCCTCTATTAGTTTTGGATGACAATGACCAAGAGAGTTTACAGCTATTCCACTTGCAAAATCTAAATATTTTTTGTTTTGACTAGTGTATAAATAACATCCTTTTCCTTTTACAAATTCAAGAGTTTTATTGCCATAAGTTGGCATAACATTTGATAAGAGTTTGTTAACCATATTTAAAATTTAATTTTATATCCTTTGAGAAACATAAAATAGCATATTAAAATTAATATAATATTAATAATTATTAAGAATATTGAGCCATGAATTAACGAGCTATCAGAAATACCAGTAAAAGCATATCTGAAGCCATCAATATTGTAAAAGAATGGATTAAATGAAGAAACTGTCTGCCAAAAATCAGGAAGTCTTGAAATTGAATAGAATGTTCCTGATAAAAAAGTAAGAGGTAAAACAATAAAGTTAGTTATACCTTGTTGTTGATCCCATTTGTCAGCCCAAATGCCAACAATTGTACCCAAAGTTCCCATCATTGTGCATCCCATTAATGTGAAAAATAATAGTGCCGTATAAGAATGAACCTGAAGAGGTACAAATATCATAACTCCTAAAGTTGTTACTATACCGCACACAACACCCCTGCAAACTGAGCCAATTATAAATCCGAATGCTAATTCAACATTGTTTAATGGGGCCATTAATATGTCTACAATATTACCTTGAAATTTTGATTGACCGATACTTGATGCGGAATTGGCAAAAGAGTTTTGAAGCATAGTCATCATTATCAAACCAGGTGCAATAAAATAAGGAAGATCAATACCATTTATTGAATTAACAGATCTACCAAGAGCTAGACTAAAAACAGCTAGAAATAATAAAGAGCTAATGGCTGGTCCAATCACAGTTTGTATTCCAACTTTTAAGAACCTAAACACTTCTTTTTTTACTAATGTAAGAAAACAAAGATAATTATAGTAAATCATATTAGGAGTTTTCTTTTAATATATTTAAATTATTTGTATATTAATTTAGTGGACGAAAAAAAACTCTTAAAATACGCAGTTGATTACTTAAGTAAATACGATTCCTCAAAGAATAATTTGGTCAATGTACTTAAAAGAAAAATTTTAAGATTAAATGTAACAAATTTTGAGAAAAAAAAACTTATAGATATTATTGAAAGTATAATTTTAAAATTAGAAAAAAATAAATTTATTGATGACAATAGATATAGTTCAACAAAAATTCTATCTTTATCAAATTCTGGAAAATCTACGAATTTTATTTTCAATTACTTGATAAAAAAAGGAGTAGATAAATCTCAAATTCAAAATAATTTAAACTTAATGAAACAAGATAATGAAAATTGGGAGTTAGAGTCAGCAAGAATATTTGCTAAGAAAAAGAAGTTGTTAGAAAAAAATGAAAGCTATGAAAAAAAATTAGCAAAAATGGCAAGAGCTGGATTTAGTTATGATATATGTAAAAAAATATTAAGTTAATTTTCTTTAATATGAATCTTACCTTCTAATAATCTTGCAATTTGTTTCGTTGTTTCAAATCTTTCAAATGTAATTCTGATAATTGCAGTTAAAGGTGCTGCAAGAAGAACTCCGATAAACCCCCAAATCATTCCCCAGAAAATTAAGGATAAAATAATCGTAATTGGATGTAATCCAAAACTCTCACCAAATATTTTAGGTTCTACAAAATTTCCTACTATTTGATGAATAATCGTAGGCAAAATTATTATTAATACAACTAGTGTTGGGTCGTTATATTGAAGGAAAGCAATTGGTAGTGGAAGTAAAACAGCAATTACAGAACCAATAACTGGAATAAAATTTAAAATAAATGTTAAGCTGCCAAAAATGAAGGCTAATTCTAAACCTAAAAACCAATAAATTAATCCTGCAGCAATACCTGTAAAAGCTGATGTTAAAAATTTTGTAAATATATATTTTTTTACTAATCTAATAATGTCGTTCCACTCATCAGAGGTATTCTTAGGAGGAGTGCCAAGTAATAAAAAAAGTGTGATTATTACAACTAGGAGAAACTTTGAAATAAAATTCGCACTGTTACTTAATATAGTACCGGCCCAATTAGTAATGGGTAACTCTGCAATTGTATTTCTAATTGTTTCTCTATCAATATCAATTTCAAATTGTTGAAGCTGTATTATGACTGCCTCAATCAAAATTATTACTTTTTGATTATAGTCATCTGCAGACTCCAAGAATGTAGCTACAGAAGAAACAATAAAAGGAACTATAATTGAGAATAAAAGAACAATTAAACAAATACTAATAAAAACTGCTATAAATCTATGTACTCGAAGATTTATAGTCTGAAAATCAATTATTGGATCAATTAATATCCTTAAAAGAAGTGCTAAAACAAATGGAATCATTATAGGTTGAGAGAAATTTAAAATGAATGCAACAGCGATACTGGCCAATATAAAAAGAGAGCCAGAAATTACGCGATTATTTTCATTCATTATTTCTTAGTAGATTGAGGGTTAAAAATTTCTGTTTTTTCATCTGGTAATTTTTCAACATAAAGTGATTGACTCGGAAAAGCAAAACCAGCTTCATTATTTTCAACTATTTCTATTATTTTGACAGCAAGGTTTTCTTTTATTTTTAAAAATTCTGCCCATTCATTCGTAACAGTAAATGTTTGTACTAGCATATCGATAGAACTATCAGAAAAACTATTTATTCTAACGTAGAAACTTGCATTTTGATTTTTTGCAAAGTTATCATCTTTTTCAATTAAATTATTTATCTCGTCTCTGATATTTTTTAATTGATCAATACTAGTTCTATATTCTAATCCAATTAGCCATCTTATACGTCTATGATGTCTTCTTGTGTAATTAGTTACAGACTGCTCTGCAAATTTATAATTTGGAACCATTACTGGAGTTGAATCAAATCTTCTAACAAGGGTTGATCTAAATCCAATTTGTTCAACAACTCCCTCTACTTCACCTGAAACTAATATAACATCACCAACAGTAAACCTCTTTTCCATTAGTATCATAATACCACTAATTAAATTTTTAAATAAATCTTGAGCACCCAGTGCAACGGCTACACCAAATAAACCTAATCCTGCAATTACTGGCCCCACTCTTATTCCCCACAATTCTAAAATTGCTACTGCTCCAAGAACAATAACAAGAATTTTTAAACCTTTAAGAGTCCAATCAACTAAAGGTTTTGAAATTTTTGACTCAAAGTTTTTTATTACAAATGAAAACGGTATAATCAATTGATGCAGTAGCCAGAATATAAAAATTGTAATTAATGATCTATTTAGTAAATCTAAAAAATCTTGGTTGTTATCAGAAACATTTAAATATGAAGAAGCTATAAAAAAACCTAAAACGACAGGAAGAAATTTTAATGGCCCATCAAGTACTTCAATGACAGCGTCATCAATTTGATTGGAAGTTTTTGAAACAATTCTTGATAATCGATTAAGAATAAATCTAGCTATAAGCCTTCTGAGTAAATAAAAAAGAAGGAAAATTACAAGGCTTACTATGATATCTGTAGCATTTATGCCAAAAACACCGTTATTCCAAACATCAAAAAAAAGGTCTGTAAAGCTATTGAATGTTTCCATAAGCGATATATTTATACTCACTAACATGAAATTTAAATTTTTACTTGTTTTTTTGATTATGCTTAACTTAAAGAATGGATTATTAGCTAATGAGACAGTGAATTTATACGATTTTTCATTTGAAGATATAGACGGTAATCAAGTAAATTTAAAGAAGTTTGATGGTAAGCCAATTTTGATAGTGAACACAGCTTCTAGGTGTGGTTTCACTCCTCAGTATGCTGACCTCCAAAATTTATTTTTGAACTATAAAAATAGCGATTTAACAATAATAGCTACAACAAGCAATTCCTTCAATCAAGAGTACTTAGACACCGAGGATATTAAGCAAATTTGTTTAGTTAATTATGGGATAGGTTTTGTTACCTCTTCACCAATGGATGTGAAAGGAAGTAATGCTCATCCAATTTATGCATGGATTGAGCAGGAGTATAACGAAAAACCAAAGTGGAATTTTTACAAATATTTATTTGATAGAAATGGACAGCTTATTAATTCTTGGTCTTCTATGACAAAGCCAGACAGTTCGAAAATTACTAATCAAATTGATCGTTTAATCTAAAAAAAAAGGGCAAATAAATTTGCCCCTTTCTTTAAAAAATTATTTTATA
Organism: uncultured Alphaproteobacteria bacterium; assembly: GCA_902522015.1. Lineage (GTDB taxonomy): Bacteria > Pseudomonadota > Alphaproteobacteria > HIMB59 > CACPNW01. Next base: position 2,984 of record CABYTX010000014.1, on the reverse strand, counting down.
ATTACATCATGCCGCCCATGCCGCCCATGCCGCCCATGCCGCCCATGCCGCCGCCCATATCAGGCATAGCAGGTGCTGAAGATTTATCTTCAGGAGCATCAGCTACCATAGCTTCAGTTGTAATAAGTAAACCAGCTACAGATGCTGCATCTTGTAGAGCAGTTCTAACAACTTTAGTTGGATCAATTATACCAGCATTTACCATGTTAGTGTATTTGTCCATTTGAGCATCATAACCGATATTATGATCTTTACTTTCACGAATTTTACCCGCTACTACTGCTCCATCAACACCAGCATTTTCTGCAATTTGTCTCATTGGATTAAAGAGCGCTCTTCTTACTATATCAACGCCAATCTTTTGATCATCATTAGCAGTTTTAACTGATTTCAATGAATTTGTAGCATATGCAAGAGCTGAACCACCACCAGGTACTATACCTTCTTCAACAGCTGCTCTTGTTGCATGCATTGCATCTTCGACTCTGTCTTTTTTCTCTTTAACTTCAACTTCTGTAGCTCCACCAACTCTGATAACTGCTACACCACCTGCTAATTTTGCAAGCCTTTCTTGAAGTTTTTCTCTATCATAGTCAGAAGTTGTTTCTTCAATTTGTGCTCTGATTTGATTACATCTACCTTCAATGTCTTTCTTTTTACCAGCTCCTTGGACGATAGTAGTATTTTCTTTATCAACAACTACTCGTTTAGCAGTACCTAGCATTTCTAGATTAACATTTTCTAACTTTATACCAAGATCTTCACTTATCACTTGGCCGCCAGTTAAAATTGCAATGTCCTCTAACATAGCTTTTCTTCTATCTCCAAAACCTGGAGCTTTAACTGCAGCTATTTTTAAACCACCTCTTAGTTTGTTTACAACTAAAGTAGCCAAAGCTTCACCTTCAATATCTTCAGCTATAATTAATAGTGGCTTAGTAGATTGAACAATTGATTCAAGTAAAGGCAACATAGGTTGTAAACTTGATAATTTTTTCTCATGAAGTAATACATAACAATCACCAAGTTCGGTAATCATTTTTTCTGCATTAGTTACAAAATATGGTGAAAGATAACCTCTATCGAACATCATACCTTCAACAACATCAAGTTCAGTATCTAAGCTCTTTGCTTCCTCTACGGTAATAACACCTTCTTTACCAACTTTTTGCATTGCACTTGAAATCATTTTACCAACTTCAGCATCGCCATTGGAAGCAATAGTACCTACTTGCGCTACTTCCTTATCAGTTTTAATGACTTTAGATTTTTTTCTAATTTCATTAACTACAGCATCTACAGCTAAATCAACCCCTCTTTTTAAATCCATAGGATTCATCCCGGCTGCAACAGCTTTCATTCCTTCAGTTGCAATTGCTTGTGTTAATACGGTTGCAGTAGTTGTTCCATCACCAGCAATATCATTAGTTTTACTCGCAACGTCTCTAACCATTTGAGCGCCCATATTTTCAAATTTGTCTTTTAATTCTATTTCTTTAGCAACACTTACACCATCCTTGGTAATTCTAGGTGCTCCAAAAGATTTATCCATGACAACATTCCTACCTTTTGGTCCTAATGTAACTTTAACTGCATCAGCTAGTTTGTTAACACCTGTTAACATTTTTGATCTAGCATCTGATCCGAAAAATATATTTTTTGCAGACATTTTATAATCCTCTCTTAATTTTTATTTTTTTTTCTTACCTGAAGTTATAATTCCCATAATGTCAGACTCCTTCATAATTAAAAAATCATCTCCATTCATTTTTACTTCAGTCCCAGACCATTTTCCAAAAAGTATTTTATCTCCTTTTTTGACATCTAATGGTACTAGTTTTCCTGTTTCATCTCTTGCTCCAGAACCAACTTCTAATACTTCGCCTTCCATTGGTTTTTCTTGAGCAGTATCAGGGATAATGATTCCCCCTGCTGTTTTTTGATCAGAGTCTACTCTTTTGACTAGCACTCTGTCGTGTAAAGGTCTAAAATTCATAATTCCTCTTTTGTTAACTAATTGAAATTTAGCAATTTTTTATTAGCACTCTCATTATAAGAGTGCTAATTATTTAAGCATTATTGAAGTCTATTCAAGAAGAATCCAAAAAAAAATTTGAATTCTTTAAAGATGTGATAATTTAATAAAAAATGAGCTTTTTGAGAGTTTTTTTAAAAACATTTGGTTTTTTAAGTGCTATTCTTATTTTTGTCATTTTACTTAATATTTTATTTTATTTATCAAATAATTTTGAAAAAAATCAGTTTTCAATAATTAAAGGGCAAGAAAAATCCAATAATGCAATTGCTAGTATACATTTAAATGGTCCAATTTTTAATAACACAAATAATTTTTTAGGAAGTGGGTTTTATGATTATATTAACCCATTAGAAGTGAAGAATTATTTAAATCAATTAAAAAAACTTAAAATTAAAGTTTTGGTAGTAAATATTGATTCTCCAGGAGGAACTGTAAGTGCTTCATCTGAATTAGAAAATATTTTTAATGATTTTAAAAAAGCAAATGATGTAAAATTATATTTTCATACAAAAGAACTTTTAGCCTCTGGTGGATACTGGGTTGCAACTTCAGCTGATAAGATTTTTGCATCTTATGGATCTATAATTGGAAGTATTGGAGTTAGCGGACCAAGTTGGTATTACTATAATACACCAATAAGTTTATCTTCAGGAATATTAGGTCAATCAATAGAGACAAAAAATGGAATAGAGGTTTTCAATCAAAATTCAGGTCAAAGTAAAGATCTTTTTAATCCTTACCGCAAACCAGAGTACAAAGAAATTGAGCATCTACAAAACATTGTCGATGATATATATGAAGATTTTGCTACAAAAGTATCTAAGAGTCGCAAAATTGATTTATCCATTGTCAAAAATAATATTGGGGCTATGATATATAATAGTAACCAAGCAAAAGATAACTTTTTAATTAACGATATACTTGATTATGAACAATTAATTGAGTT
>CABYTX010000013.1 GCA_902522015.1 uncultured Alphaproteobacteria bacterium | reverse complement strand
GCATTAATTAAAAATGATTTAGCCAATGTTGCACTCAATTGGGAAAATTTTAGTCAAATCAATCATAATTTTTCTAATCTAATAAAAAAAGAGCTACCTGCAACAAACCAGATGGCATCAGGTAGATGTTGGGGATTTGCAGGATTAAATCTCATGCGTTTACAGGTTGTTGATAGCCTTGAACTAAATACATTTGAGTTCTCACAAAATTATTTCATGTTTTGGGATAAGCTAGAAAAAGCAAATTATTTTTTAGAGAATATTATTAAATCTAGAGATGAATCATATGAAAGCAGATTAATAACCCATCTTTTAAAAGCACCTGTGCAAGATGGTGGACAGTGGGATATGTTTGTAAACTTAATTAACAAGTACGGTGCAGTTCCAAAAGATGTAATGCCTGAAACAAACCATAGCAGTAAGTCTGGTGCTATGAATTATATTTTGACTCACAAATTAAGAGAGTTTGCTTCTATACTAAGAAAGAAACCAGCTAAAAATTCTGCAGCCCTAAAAAAAGACATGATGGAAACAATTTATAATTTACTAGCAATGTTTCTTGGTCAGCCACCAGATGTTATCAATTGGTCTACTAGAAATAAAGATAATAGACATATTGTCATTTCAGACATGACACCAATTGATTTCTGCAAAAAATATGCTGATATCAATATTAAAGATAAAGTTTGCTTAATTCATGCTCCAATGAGCAATAAAAAATTTAATACAATGTACACAGTTGAATATCTTGGTAACGTTGTTGAAGGACAAATTATTAAATATTTAAATGTAGATATTAAAGAATTAAAAAAATCTGCAATGGACTCAATAAAAAACAACGAAGCTGTATGGTTTGGTTGTGATGTTGGGAAACGTTTTAGTCGTGATATGGGTGTACTTGATATGGGCATTTACGATTATGAAAATGTCTTCCAAACTTCATTTAAGATGAATAAACAAACTCGTTTAGAGTATGGTGATAGTGAAATGACTCATGCTATGCTTTTAACGGGAGTCGATATTAAAAAAAGAAATTCAACTAAATGGAAAATTGAAAATAGCTGGGGAACAAAAAGTGGTAACCAAGGATATATGATGATGACCGATGAATGGTTTGATGAATATACCTATGAAGTTGTCATTGATAAAAAATATCTAAACAAAAGACTTTTAAAATACTTAGATATGGAACCAGTAGCGCTAGCACCTTGGGATCCAATGGGTGCTCTAGCTAGATAAATTGAATAAAGAAAACGCATCTAAAATTTGGAAATTAATTCAAGAAACTGGTGATTTTTTAAAAGGAAAATTACCTGATCACCCTAATCATCCAAAGGGTAGAAACCCTTATGCTCATGTTGCATTAGAGGTAAAAAATCATTTTGGTATAACCTATAAAGATATACCTGATGAAAAATTTAATGAAGTTATTAATTATCTTGAAGAAATAAAATCTAATCCTGAATAGCTGTTCTTTGATTACCTTGAATTGGTAAGAAAATAATAAAGATTGAAACTATAGCCATCATAATTGCATTAATTAAAAATAAATAAGTAAACTCTAAAGTTATGGAATATATTTCTGAAATTAAGAATACTGAAATTGGCCCTGAACCAAATGCTAAAATAAATTTTATTCCGTATACAACGCCATGATACTTTTGAGGCGTAAATCTTCCAAGTAGAAGATTTTCTGTAGGCAGAATACTTGCATTAAATACTGCAGCTAGAATACATAAAACCACTAAAGAATAGCCAGATATGTAAGCTATACCAAGATAACACGGAAACTGAAGAAATATACCAATTAAATAAATGGTCTTTAAATTAAATCGATCAGCAAGTAAGCCTCCAACAAATGTTGTAGCACCAGAAATAAAATAGATAATTGCTATCATAAATCCAATTTGAATTGAGTTTGTGTTACCAATTCGTATTTCAAAAACTTTAGGTAGTGCTGTTTGTGTATTATGAAAAGATAATCCAAGGGCAAACATTGATAAAAGCATGATTAGTGCAATTAAAATCATTTCGTTACGCGAATGATCTTGATCATCATTTTTAATAAAATAATTTTTGTAAGATATTTTATCAATGAAGATTAAGTAGATAAGATAAAATCCTATTATAATAGATATCAAACCAGGTAATATAAAAGCTAGCTGCCAATTTAGTAATTCTGTTAGAGTACCAGCTACAAATGCTCCAGATCCTATCCCTACTCCACCAAAAATTCCATTTACACCAAGCGCTCTTCCCTGTTTGTTTGCTGCGTGAATAACCCAAGGAATTCCCACAGGATGATAAATTGAACAGAAAAGTCCAAGAAGTGATAAGGAAAAAAATAAAAAAGAAACTGATGTGCTTAAACCACATAATATGGAAGCGAATCCCATTCCAATAAACATAATTGTCATTGTTCCTGAACGGGACCATTTATCACTTAACCACCCAAAAGGAATTGCTCCTAAACCAATTAGTAGAGCTCCAAGAGACCATAATCTAATTAATTGATCGTAAGAAATATTCCATTCTTTTTCTATCGTCAGAACGATTACAAAATAAAATGCTGCAAACATATGCATAAGAGCATGACCTATCGAAGAAAATAGGAGTGTATAAAAAGTATTATTCAAACTCTTCGTAATTAATAGAAAGAGAATTTACACAGTATCTTTTGCCGGTAGGCTCTGGTCCATCATCAAAGACATGACCTAAATGGGCATCACATTTGGCACACATAATTTCAATACGCACCATTCCATGAGATCTATCAGTCTCTGTTTTAATTGCTTCAGGTGATATTTGTTCAAAAAAACTTGGCCACCCACAATAAGAATCATATTTTGTTGAACTATTAAATAATTCATTACCACAGCATTTACATTTAAAAATACCACCATTAATAATTTCAAAATTTTTACCGGAAAAAGGAGGTTCTGTTCCCTTTTGTCTTGTTACGTAATATTCATCCTCTGTGAGAAGAGATTTCCATTCCTGATCAGTTTTGACTATTTTGTTCATTTTTAAATCTTATATTAGATAATATAATTCCTGTTATTATAAAAAAAACACCCACAATATGAAATATTGCAAAACTTTCATTTAAAAAAGTTATTGCCCAAATTGCAGCAAAGACAGGTATAAAGTGTAAAAATAAACCAGCTCTATTTGGTCCAATTAAATAGACACCCTTGTTCCAAGCAAAATAAGCAGCAATACTTGCAAAGATAGCAACATAAATAATAATGAAAAAGTCATAAGAAGATGAAAGTAAAAAGGTACCATTAAAAGATTCAAAAAGATAAAATGGAATAATAAAAAATAAGCCAATAATAATCATTACTTCTAAACTTGCTAGTTGAGGGATTGATGTATCCATCTTTTTTAACAGGACGGAATATAAGCACCAAGATATTACAGCAGCAAACATCCAAATATCACCAATAGTAAAATTAAGGGTATATAGATTATTTAAATTTCCTTTTAAAATTATTGCTAAAGCACCTAATAAAGATAAAATTATACCAATTAATTGCAGTTTTGTGATTTTAGTTCGAAACATTAGCCAAGAAAATCCAATCATAATTACTGGTGCAGTAGATGCCATTATAGTAGAATTTAAAACTAAAGTTGTCTGCAATGAAATATAAGTAAATGAGTTAAATATTGTAACACTTAAAATACTTAATGTAGTCATTAGTAAAAAGTTCTCTTTGTAATACTTAAAATTTACCAAAATGCTTTTAATGGTGAAAGGTAGTAGTAAAAGCAAAGCTAAAGACCATCTAAAAAAACTTAATTTAAATGGTGAAAGATCAGTTATGTGAGCAACTTTTCCAAAAAAGAAATTTCCTGACCAAAATAAAGAAGAGGCTATTAACAATATGACTGCTAACATTAAGTTTCTTGACATTTATTTGTCTACAAGAGTCATTAAGGATGATGTATCAAACCTGTTCCCACCATTTTTTTGAACTTCTTCATAATATTTATCAACTATTTTTGTAACTGGAAGTATTGCGCCATTTTTGCTGGCCTCGTTAAAACATATTGATAAATCCTTACGCATCCAATCTACAGCAAAACCATAATCAAACTTTCCATCAAGCATAGTTCTATATCTATTTTCCATCTGCCATGATTGAGCTGCACCCTTTGATATAACGCTAAGAACCTTTTCCATATCCACATTTGATTTTTTTCCAAAAGCCATTGCTTCAGATAAGCCTTGGACTAGTCCAGCTATACAAATTTGATTTATCATTTTAGCAATTTGACCCGAACCAGAAGGCCCTATAAGTTCAACAGCTTTACCATAAGATGTGAGAACTGGTTTTACAGTATTATAATCTTTTTCATCACCACCTATCATAATAGAAAGAACACCATTTTCTGCACCTGCTTGACCGCCAGATACAGGGGCATCAAGAAAACTTAATTTTTTATTTTTAAGTTTTTGATTGTATTTTCTTGCTATCTCTGCGGAAGCTGTTGTGTGATCAACAATAATTGAGCCCTCAGCTACATTTGAAAGAATTCCACCTTCACCTTCCATTACTTCAATAATATCTTCATCACGTCCAACACACATAAAAACAATTTCAGAATTTTGAGAAGCTTCACCAGGAGTTTTAGCCATGCTGCCTTTGTACTCTTCTACCCATTTTTCTGCTTTAACAGTTGTTCTATTATAAACAGTTACATTATAACCATTGTTTTGAAGATGGCCTGCCATTGGGTAACCCATTACTCCTAAGCCAATAAAAGAAACATTTTTAATTCTCATGAATATTCTCCTATTTTTTCTAAAATTTTAAAATTCAAATCTTCTGAATTACTAACAATTAAATTCTTATTCTTTTTTGTAAAGTCATATTTATTTTTATCAAAATCAATGTCAGAACCTCCTGCTTCTCTGACAAAAAGAATACCTGGAATATGATCCCAGGGAGATAATTTTGATAAAATAGCAAAATTTCTAATGCCAATACCTATATCTATATATTCAAAACCAATGCATCTATAAGAGCTAACTTCTTTAAAAATGTTTTTAAATATTTTTAACTTATCTTTAAATCCTGGTTCCCAATACTTTGTACTTATTGATCCTATAGTTTCTTCAATTATATTTACCTCTTTTGTAATAATTTTATTATTATTGATATAAGCACCTTCATTTACAATTGCTGAACACATAATTTTATCTAATGGTTTATATATCCAAGAACGTAAAATTTTTTCTTTAAATGTTAAGGCTATCATAATTGCAAATTTATCCCTACCATTAGCAAAATTCGTTGTTCCATCTATTGGGTCAACAGTCCAACAATATGCATCTTCATTATAAAAATTTAATATATTTTCATTTCTAGAATATTCCTCTTCACCTATAAAATTTGCAGTTGGTAAAATTTTTAACAAATTTTTTTTTAATTCTTTTTCTGCCTCTATATCAGCTGCTGTTACTAAATCAGATCCATTTTTATAATTAATGTCATCGTCTGATAAATTTTTAAATTTTGGTAAGATAATATTTTGACTTACGTTAAAACAAATGTCTTCTATGTCCTCTTGCTTTATATTATCCATTTATACATGCTTCAGTATACATTTCTGCTAGTTTCAATGTGATATTGCCAATTTTACCATTATTAATTTTTTTATTATCAATTTTTAAAATAGGAGTAATAAAACTTCCAGAACTTGTTAAGAAAACTTCATCAGCATTAATTAATTGCTTTTGGGTAAATTGTTTTTCTATTAGTTTAAGTTTAGTTTTTTTTATAATTTTTAAAAGAGATGTTCTAGTTACTCCTTTTAAAATATCAGAATTAGCTGGATGAGTTATTAAATTATTTCTTTTTATAAGCCAAATATTGGAAGATGTACCCTCAGTTACTTTTCCATTTTGTATTAAAATTGCCTCATAAGCATTTTTCTTTTTGGCCATATTTGCTGCTATAATATTTGGAAGTAAATTTACTGTTTTGATATCACGTCTTTTCCATCGAAGATCTTGGTATGTAATTGTATTTACTCCTACAAATTTTTTTCCAGGTAAATTAAAACTTTTATTTCTTGTGTATACAATCAAAGTTGGAGTTAAATTTTTTTGATATTTGTGTTCTCTAAATTGAATACCTCTTGTAATTTGTAAATATATTATACCATTTCTTGTTTTATTTTTTTTTATTAGATTTAGAAAAATATTAGTTAAGTTTTTTTTATTAATTGTAAATTTGATTTCTAGTTCACGAAGAGAATATTTTAATCTCTTAAGATGAAAATCTAAATCAATTAAATTATTATCTAAAACTGCAATAACTTCATAAACACTATCTGCAAATTGTAATCCTCTATCCTCTATATGAATTTTTGCTGATTTAAAATTTACAAATTTGTGATTTATATAAGCAAAATTTGGCATTAAATTAAACTTTTGATAAAAGTTTTTCTAGTTTTTTTATACAGTTTGTTTCAGCAAAAAAAACAACATCATCATTTTCTTTAAATACAGTTTGACTATTAGGAATTATAATTTTTTTATCTCTTACAATAGAGCCGATACGTATACCTTTTGGTAATTCTAATTCTTTAAGATTTTTATTACAGAGAAATGACTCTGATTGAATATCAGCCTCAATTACTTCCCCAAAACCTTCTCCTATTGAATAATCATTTCGTATTTTTACACCTCTTACCTTTTCTAAAATTTTTGAAATTGTTATTATTTTTGGATCTATGGTCATATCAACACCTATATTAGACAATAAAGATGAATAATTGCTATTATTAATCAAAGTTATTGATGTTTTGGCTCCTGCTCTTTTAGCTAATAAAGATGAAAGTATATTAACTTCATCATCTTCAGTAATTGATATACAGTAACCTGAATCTGATATGTTTACCTCTTCAAGTATTTGATTGTCTAAGCCATCTCCACATGTCACTGTGATATTTTCTAAATTTGATGCAAGAAATTCTGCTCTTTCTTTATTAGCTTCAATAAGTTCAGTTTTTATATATGTGTCAGAATTTTCAATTAGCTGAGCAAGTGAAAATCCTATATTTCCACCACCTATAATTACGGCTTTTTTTGCCTGTAATTCTTGATGGCCAAATTCAGATAATACATCTGTCAAATTATCAGTTTCCACAAGTAGAAAAATTGTGTCTTTTTTTTCAATTTTAGTTGAAGAATTTACTGTAAATTTTTGATCTCCTCTAAATATAAACATTATGTTAGCAAGATAGTCTGGAAATTTTTCTGATAATTCTCTTACAGACAGACCTGAATGTAAAAAATTATCTTCACATTTTAGACCAATTAATTTTAATTTTTTGTCTGATAATTCAACCATATCTATTGTACCAGGTGAAATTAATCTTCTAAATATACCCTTCGCAACTTCTTGTTCGGGAGAAATAATTGCATCTATTGGGAAATTGTCATCATTATATAAATTTTTCCAATCAGTTTTTAAATAATCTTGTTGTCTTATTCTTGCAATTTTCTTTTTAATTTTGAATAAAGAATGACCAATTTGGCAAGTAACCATATTAGTTTCATCACTCTTAGTAACTGCAATGAGAATTTCACAGTCATTTGCACTGGCACTCTCTAAAACTGTTGGCATACTAGGAATACCATTAATTGTTTTGACATCCAAATTTTCAGATACTTTATTTAATCTATTTTCATCTTCATCAATAACAGTAACTTCAAAGTTTTCGCGTGATAGTTTATCAGCTATGCTATATCCAACATCTCCAGCTCCACAAATAATTGTTTTCATTGATTAGTTATTCTACTTTAATATCTAGTGACTTAAATTTTCTATAAAGAGCAGTTCTTTCCATTCCTGTAAATTCAGAAACTTTAGTTATATTACCATTAAATCTCTTAATTTGCGATATTAAATAATTTTTTTCAAACTCCGATCTTGCTTCTTTTAAAGACAAATCAAGTGAATTATTGGAAGAATTTGACGCAGTTTCATCTCCCATTTGTAAAGCTAAATCATCAACCTCTAACTCTTTTATGTTTTGATCTTGGTTAAGTATCAAACTTTTCTCTACGTAGTTAATTAGTTGAGATATATTTCCAGGCCAATCATACATTTGTAACTTAGTTAAAGCTTTAGCAGAAAATTTAAAATTTAAATTTCCTCCACTTTTTTCATTTAAATAAAAATCAAGGATAGGAAGAATATCATCTCTTCTGTCAGAGAGAGATTTAAATTTAATAAAATTAGTTGAAAGTCTATCATATAATCTTTTTATAAAATTTCCTTTTTCAATTTCGATTTCTAAATTTTTCTCAGTAATTGTAATAATTTTATGATTTAATTTAATATCAAGTTCTTCAAAAAATTTTTTGTTTTCTAGAAAATTTAAAAGTTTTTTTTGATAAATATTTGGCAGTGTTTCAATATTAAGCAGTATTAATGAATTATTGTTTGATCGATAAAAAATATTTTCATTAATTGTGTTTTTATTTTCCATAAACATATTATCCAATGCTTCATTTGTAAGTTTTTTAAAATCAATTGATATTGGAAGTTTATCTTTATATTGCGAATTTTGATGAATTAAATTTGTAAAATGTTTTTTCCCTGTTCCAAATGGCCCTTCTATTAATAATCTTGAATTATTTAAAATCTGTTCATTTAAAAGTTTATTAATTTTTTTAATGAATTCTGAATTCCCTATTAGTGGTATAGTTTTAATTAAGGTATCTTTTAAATTTTGATTTTCACTTAATAATGATGAACTTTCTATTGCTCTCTTAGTAAGAATAATTAATTTATCGCTATTAAATGGTTTTTCTAAAAAATCGTACGCTCCATTTTTTATAGATTTTACTGCAAGGTCAACAGTACCATGACCACTTATAATAATAATAGGAATATTGCTATTAATCGATTTAAATTCTTTTAAAATTTCAATACCGTCTAATTTACTGTTAGATAACCATACATCTAAAATAACTAAATCAGGTTTAATTTCATTGAATTTACTAATTGCTTCATCTGAATTAAGAGCAATTGAAGTATTATAATTTTCATCTTTTAAAATTTCAGAAATAAGAAAGCAAATATCTTTTTCATCATCTATAATTAAAACTTTATTCATTGTATTCAAAATTAATTAGTGATGTTGTTCCTGCCATATTCTTATTTTTCTCAATTTTTATTTTACCACCATGATCTTCAATAATTCTTTTTACGATAGATAGACCAAGACCGGTTCCTTTTGTTTTAGTGGTGAAATAAGGTTCAAATATTTTACTCAACATTTTATCATCAATTCCCACTCCGTTATCTTTTATTTCAATTTTTATATTTTTAGCATCAGTAGCCATTAATACTTCAACTGCAGGATTGGGTATTTTTTCCACAGCTTCAATAGCATTTTTAATTAAGTTACTGAAACATCTTGAGATTTGAAGACTGTCAAAGTGAATATAAATATCATTTTCAGGTTTAATTAAATTAAGCTTTATATCCTTTCTTGTATTGAAATATAATAGGTATGCATCTTCTAAACATTTTGATAGGTTATCTAGCTTAATTTCTGCTTCAGGCATTCTTGCAAAAGATGAAAATTCATCGACTAATTTTCCTATATCATCTACTTGCCTTGATATTGTTTTAGTTAATAGTGAAATATCCTCCTTATCTGTTTTTGCATCTAAAAACTTCTTTTCTATTCTTTCAGCAGAAAGTTTAATAGGTGTAAGAGGATTTTTAACCTCATGTGCTATCTTTCTTGCTATATCTGACCAAGCGGCATGTTTTTCTGCTAAAATTAGAGATGTAGTATCATCTAGGGCTACAACATATCCCTCAATTTTATTATCATTAATTTCTTTAATTATTCTAATATTAAAATTTCTTTGATCATCAAATAATATAAAATCGTATTGAAAATTTAATAATACTTTTTTTGAGGTTTCAAAATTCTCAAATATCTTTTTCCATTCTGGGAAATAGTATAGAAAATTGTCATTTATTTTAAAAGTTTTAGTACTTCTAAATAGTTTTGTTAAAGTTTTATTGTATAACAAGATATTAAAATTTTTATCTAAAGAAATTACGCCTATAGTTAAAAGACTTAAGATCGCCTCTATAAAAATTCTTTTTTCTTCATCTTCTTGACTTTTTGATAATAACTCATTTTGTTTATTCTCAATTTCGGAAATCATTTTATTATAAGATGATAGCAACACTTTTATCTCTTGGAATTGATCACTCTCACTAACTTTAGCGTCAAAATTTCCTTCTGATATTTTATTAGCTGATTTTATTAAGTTTGTAATTGGCTTACTTAAATTGCTGGCTAGATTAAAGCCAATCAAAATTGCAACTAATATAAAACAGATAGAGAATAGAACAAATATCATTGAATAAGTTATTTGAATTCCTGAACTTTCCTCTTCTTTCATGGTGTAAATTTCAAATGCTTCTTTTGTAGCACTGATATGATCCCAAATATTTGTATTCAAATTTCTATTAACTTGCATATAAACATCGTTTAAAAAATTTATTTTTTTATAAGCAGTAATAGAATTTTTATCTAATTGAAAAATGTAAACACGGTTTTGATTAACAACTTTAAATATTTCATTTGAAGGCAGAGAAAAATTTACATTATCAGGATCTTTAAGACTTAAATAAATATTTCCTTCAGTATTAAAAATATAAATACTTGAAATTGTTCTTAAGTTAATAAATTCACTTAAAGCTACTCTTATTGATTGAATATTTACTTCATTATTTTGAGAAACTTTTAATATTTCTCTCATAATTAACTGAGTATCGGAAACTATTTCTGCTTGTATTTCATTTTCATAATTTTTTGCTACAATATTAGAATTTACAACTGCGTCTCTTACAGCATCTCCGTACCAAGTTCTCAATTCTAAATTGAAGAAAAGAGATGTTATAATTACTAAGCCAATGGCTGGGCCTAAAGCCATCGCGGCAAATAAATTGACAAATTTTATATATAATCGAGATTCATCATAACTTTTTCTTCTTCTTACTAAAATCAGAATAATTTGTCTTATAATTATAGAAATCAATAATATGACAAAAATAACATCTGCTAATAAAAAAAATTGTAATCTTCTAGGGTCTTTTACTAAATCATTGTTCGGAAGCATTAAGTAGAATGTGATCGAAAAACTCAATAAAATTAAAAAGATTAAAAAATAAAAAGATAATCTTGATAGATGTATAGATTTAAGTAATTTTGATAAGTCAAACACTGTATACTTTAGTTAATTTTTCAAATAATGATTATAAAATAATATTATTTATAAATTAAAATGATGAAAAATGCACTTGTAATTCTAGCTGGGGGAAAAGGAAAGAGATTTGGTCAAAAAATTCCTAAACAATTCTTAAAAATTGGAAATACAAATTTTTTAAACTACCTTATTTCAAATTTAGATTTATCTAATTTTGATATTATAAATATTTCGATAGATAAAAAACATCAAAATACTTATTTTAATCATAAGATCATTTCTGATAAAATAAAAATCACCTATTCAAAACCTGGAAATACCAGACAAATTTCTTCTTTTAATGCTCTAAAAAATTTAAAAAAATTTAAAATTAATAAAGTATTAATACATGATGCTGCACGTCCTTTATGTAGTAACAAATTAATTAAAAAAATTATTTCAAAGTTAGATAATAAAACTAATGCAATTCCTTATGTTGAATATAATGATAGACAATTAATAAAGAAAAGTAAATTGGAAACAAAAGCAATCAATTTACAAACACCTCAAGGTTTTAAGTATAATTTAATATTAAAAGAACATATCAAATATAAAAATTTTGAATTTAATGATGATGCAGGATTATTACAAAAATCAAAAATGAAATTAAATTTTATCAAAGGTGATAAAATTAATATTAAAATTACTTATCCAGAAGATATCCATTTATTTAATTTATACAGAAAGCCTATAACAAAATACGGTATTGGTTACGATATTCATCAAATTGATAAAAATACCAAAAAAGGATTAAAATTGGGAGGCACTAAAATTCCTTTCTCTAAATTAGTTGGTCATTCTGATGCGGACGTTGTACTTCATGCAATTTGTGATAGTATTTTTGGAGCACTTTCTATGAGAGATATAGGGTATCACTTTCCCAACACAGATAAAAAATGGAAAAATGCAGATTCATCTAAATTTGTGATTTATTGCAGAAATAAACTTAAAGAAAAAGGTTATTCCATTATAAATTTGGATATAAATATTATAGCCGAAAAACCTAAAATTAATAAGTATGTTTCAAAAATGATTAAAAAAATTTCAACATTACTTCAAATCAAAAATAACTCTGTGTCTATTAAAGCAACTACAAATGAGAAAATTGGTTTTATTGGAAATGGTGAAGGAATTGCAGCTGAATCAATAGTTCATATAACAAATGATAAAATTAACTAATTTTTTTGTATCGTTATCATTTGCTGGATATATCAAACTAATACCATCAGGAACCTTTGCATCTTTTTTATCTATAATTATTTTATTTCCTATTGTTGAATACAAAATCATTTCTCTACAAATATTTGTAGCTATTTTTGTTGTAATCTTATTACTTTCTTTATTTTTTATTAACAAATTTTCTGCACATACACAATCACATGACTCAAAAATAATAGTTATTGATGAATTCCTAGGAATATATTTAATTTTATTATTTTATGATCAAATTAAAATTATCAATCCTTATGTGACAGTGACGTTAATTTTTATTTTATTTCGTTTTTTTGATATATTGAAAATTTATCCAGCCAACATAGTAGACAAAAGACTTAAATCAGCTTTTGGTGTAATTCTTGATGATTTAATAGCAGGAGTATATACAATAATTATTCTTTATATATTAAATGCCTTTTATTAAAAAAATTATAAATAAATTAATAAAAAAAAATATCTCAATTTCAGTTGCTGAGTCATGTACTGGAGGATTAATCGCAAATACAATTACGAAATACAGCGGAGTTTCAAAAATTTTCTCTTATGGAATTATTAGTTATTCAAATAAAGCTAAATCTAAATATTTATCTGTTTCAAAAACTAATCTCTCTAAATTTGGAGCTGTAAGTAAAGAAGTGGCTGAAGACATGATAAATGGTTTGTATAAAAATGAAAAAACACAAATCTGCATTTCAACAACTGGCATAGCAGGTCCTAATGGTGGGACAAAGTTAAAGCCAGTAGGGTTAGTATATATTGGGATTAAGGTTAATAAGAATAATCATATTTTCAAAAAAATATACAAAGGAAAAAGAATGGACATACAAAGAAAAACTAGGGATTTTATATTTAGAAAAATTAATGAATTAATCTAATATTTCATCAGCACGGATTTTAAATGATTCAATCATTTTATTTTCAATTAATGGGAAAAAAGCTTCAGCAATTTTTTGGTGAAAAAATCTTTTAAATTCAAATTCAACATTAAAATGAATACGGGTTTGATTTTTTTTTAATGATTCAAAAATCCAACTGGTTTTTAAATCCTTTAGAGGACCTTCAATATAAGTTGTACTAATTGAGAGTTTTTTTTTATCAAAAGTTACATGTGAACCAAAAGTTTGAGGCATGAAATATTTATACCATACGACCATATCAGCATATATTTCATTTTTATTTTTTGAATGTATTCTCATTGCTGAACACCAAGGGATAAAATAAGGATAACTCTCTATATCTAAAACGATATCAAAAAGACCTTTTGCGTTATGATCAACTATCTCCTCCCTATTTGATGACTTCATTGTATTAAATAAAGTTTATTTTTCCTGTTTTCTTGCATGATTTTAAAATCATCAGATGCATGATAACTTGAACGAGTAAGTGGTGATGATGCCACCATTAGAAATCCTTTTGCGTATGCCATTTTCTTGTATTCCTCAAACTCTTGTGGGGTAATAAATTTTTCTAGCTTAGCATGTTTAGGTGTTGGCGGTAAATATTGTCCTATAGTAATAAAATCAACATTAGCAGCTCTTAAATCATCCATTACTTGATACACTTCTTCTTTAGTTTCACCTAAACCAACCATTAGACCTGATTTTGTAAATATACTCGGATTTTTTTCTTTAATTTGGCTAAGTAAATTCAAACTTACAAAATACCGTGAGCCCGGTCTAATTGAAGGATATAATCTAGGCACTGTTTCTAAGTTGTGATTAAAAACATCAGGTAAATTTTTTGATAAAATATCTATTGCTTCAGGCTTATTTTTAAAATCAGGCGTTAATATTTCAATTGTACAATTTGGATTTAGAGATTTAATTGAATCAATTACATTAATAAAGTGTAATGCCCCTCCATCTATTAGATCGTCTCTGTCAACACTAGTTATAACTACATGTTCTAAGTTTAATTGTTTAACTGATTCAGCAATTCTAATAGCTTCACCGTGATCAATATAATGAGGTTTACCAGTTTTAATATTACAAAATGCACAAGCTCTAGTACAAATATCTCCAAGTATCATAAATGTTGCATGTTTTTTTTGCCAACATTCAGCTATATTTGGACATGCAGCTTCTTCGCATACAGTTACAATTTTTTTATCTTTTAGGAGTTTATTTGTTTCTTTGAAAAATTTTGAAGTTGGTGCTTTTACTCTAATCCAACTTGGTTTTTTAGGGATTGGATTTGATTTATTTTTAACTTTTTCTGGATGACGTGGTCCACTCATGTAAGCTAAATAACTTCCATATCCATGCTATTCAACCATATTTGGAAGGGATCTTCCAAAATATCGCTAAAATCTTTGAGTAATTTTGCCGCAACGGCACCATCTAGTGATCTATGATCTGCTGAAATAGTAGATTTCATTGAATGCCCTATTTCAATACTGCCAGAGTTCACAACAGGTTTTTCAATTATAGATCCAATTGCAATAATACTTGATTGTGGCGGATTAATAATTGCTTGAAATTCTGTGATTCCAAACATGCCTAAGTTTGAGATAGTTATAGATCCTCCACTATATTCTTCTGGTAATAATTTATTTTGATTAGCTTTTTTTACTAATGATTTAATTTCTGTTGAGATTTCAGCTAATCCTTTTGTATCGGCTTCTTTAACAATAGGTGTAATCAATCCTTCTTTTAACGCTACCGCTATAGCAATATCGATATTTTTATATTGATGAATTTTACCATTCACCCAAGAAATATTTGTTTCTGGATTTTTCGCTATTGCCATTGCGCATGCTTTTACAATGAGATCATTAAACGAGATTTTGATATCACTATTTGAATTTATTTTTTTTCTTAAATTTATTAGCTTATCCATTCTTGTTTCAATAGTAAGATAAAAATGTGGAACCTCATTTTTTGTTTGTGTTGTTCTTTCGGCGATTATTTTTCTAATACTAGATGGCTCAATTACAGTAATACTTTCATCATTGATATGAAGTTGAAAATTTTGAATATCTTTTTTTATTATCCTACCATCAGGTCCAGACCCTTTAATAAGATTTAGATCAATATTGTTATCTTTCGAAAATTTTTTAACAAACGGTGAAGCAAAATTAGTATTTTGTTTAGTGTTTGAATCTTTACTTCTTTCTATTATTTGACTGTTATCTACTTCAGTATTTACTTTAGGTGTTTCTGAAACTTTATTTTTTTCTTCACTACTAACAGTTTGATCTTTATCATTATAATCTTCTAATCTTTCATCTTTGCTGCCATTGATTAGAGCAATGACAGAATTAACAGCAATTTGTTTATCTGGTGTTGTATCAATTAAATGTGTAATTTCTCCCTCATCAACTGCCTCAACTTCCATTGTTGCTTTATCTGTTTCAATTTCAGCTAATATATCTCCAGCTGAAACAGTATCACCTATATTAACTAACCATTTATTAATTACACCCTCTGACATTGTGGGTGATAATGCAGGCATTAAAACTTTAATTGCCATTTATTTTATATAACTTACTTTTTTTGCAGCATTTATAATGTCATCAACTTGAGGAAGATATAATTTTTCTAAGCTCAATGCGTATGGCATTGGAACATCCGCACTATTAACTTTTATCACTGGTGAATCTAAATAATCAAATGCATCCCTTTGAACAATATTTGAAATTTCAGAACCAACACTACCAAATGGCCATGACTCTTCGACAGTAATTAGTCTATTAGTTTTTTTAACTGAATTTAAAATTGTTTCTGTATCCAAAGGTCGTAAAGTTTGTAAATCAATAATTTCTGTATCTAAATTGTATTCCTCTTTTAGTCTTAATGCAGCTTCTTTTGATTTCTGCAACATTATTGAATACGTTACGATCGTTAAATCTTTTCCTTCTTTTTCTATATTTGCTTTTCCAATTGGTATTGAAAAGTTAATGTCATTATTAACGGGACCTTTTAATCCATAAAGAATTTCATTTTCTAGAAAAATTACAGGATTTGGATCTGATATTGCAGATCTTAATAAACCTTTTGCGTTATAAGGAGTAGATGGCGCAATAACTTTTAAACCTGGCACTTGAGAATACCAGGAAGAAAAATCCTGACTATGTTGTGCAGCAACTTGGGCCGCAGCACCATTAGGCCCTCTGAAAACAATAGGGCAATTAATTTGTCCTCCAGACATGTAAAGTGTTTTTGCAGCTGAATTTATAATTTGATCAATTGCTTGCATAGAAAAATTAAAAGTCATGAATTCTAAGATTGGTCTCAATCCTTTAAATGCTGCTCCAACTGCTAATCCAGTAAACCCATGTTCAGAAATAGGAGTATCTAATACTCTTTCTTTGCCAAATTCCTGAAGAAGACCTTGTGTTACTTTATACGCACCTTGATATTCGGCAACTTCCTCTCCAAGTATGAAAACTTTATTATCCTTTCTCATTTCTTCGGCCATTGTGTCTCTTAGTGCTTGGCGCATAGTAATTTCTTCTGAACTTAAATTTCTATCTTCTTCTATTTTAGGTGATGGTGTATCGATTATATCAGCTTTCTTATTCTCAATTTTTGTCTCAATATTTTTTTCAATTTTGTTTTCTTTAATCAATTTTTCAATGGGAGCTTCTTTTTTTGCTTCAACTTTTTCATTTGGATCACCAATAATCGCTATAGCTTTATTTACTGGAATATTGGCTTCTCCTTCTTCAAATAAAAGATCAAGAACAATACCTTCATCTACAGCTTCTACTTCCATTGTTGCTTTATCAGTTTCAATTTCAGCAATCAAATCACCAGCTTTAACAGTATCTCCTTTTTTAATTAACCACTTAGACAGATTTCCTTCTGTCATTGTTGGAGATAATGCAGGCATTAAAATTTCTGTGCTCATAATTTATAAATAAACATCCGTATAAAGTTCGCTGTCCTTTGGAAAAGGACTATTGGTTGCAAATTCAGCTGCATTTTTAATTTCTTCTAAAGTATCTTTATTAATTTTTTCAATTTCATCTCTAGTTGCAATTTTTTTCTTTAAAATTTCAGCTTTGACTATTTCAATAGGATCGGTTTGCTTATAATTATCTAATTCTTCTTTTGTTCTATATTTTGCAGGATCTGACATTGAATGTCCTCTATATCGATATGTTTGTACTTCAATAATATAAGGTCCATTCCCTTCTCTGACATACTTACCTGCTTTATCTGCTGCTTCTATAACAGAGAACACATTCATCCCATCTACCTTCTCACCAGGAATACCAAATGCCTCTCCTCTTTTATATAAGTCTAGCCCAGCCGCCGCTCTATCTACAGATGTGCCCATTCCATATTTATTATTTTCAATAATGTATAAAACAGGAAGCTTCCATAAAGCAGCTAGATTAAAAGCTTCAAAAACTTGCCCATTGTTCATCGCTCCGTCACCAATATATGTTCTGCATATATTTTTTTCTCCATTATATTTGTGCGTAAATGCTATACCTGTTCCTATTGGTACTTGAGCTCCTACAATACCATGACCACCATAAAAATTATTTTCCTTAGAGAACATATGCATTGAACCGCCCTTACCAGCAGAATAACCATCTTCTCTACCTGTCAATTCTGCCATAATACGTTTTGGATCTAATCCCCTAGCAATCATATGGCCATGATCTCTATAAGTTGTTACAACTGAGTCATTCTTATCTATTGTCATTAATATACCAACAACAACGGCTTCTTGGCCAATATACAGATGACAAAAACCACCTATTTTACCCATTCCGTAAAGTTGAGCTGCTCTTTCCTCAAATCTTCTAATCTTCAGCATAAAAGAGTACATCTTGATATAATCTGCTTTTTGAAGTTTCTTCATATGATAATCTTTAATTATAATTAGGGTGATTTTTTGTCAAATAAATCAATCTATTCTATAATTATAACTGTTTCGTTTTCTGAAGTAAATCCTGTAACTTTCCTAAATGTCTCATCTAAATAGTCCAAATCTATAGTATTTGGTTGTAATCTTTCAATTCTATCTAGGTAAAATTCATTTTCTTTTTTTAAGGACATATATTGCTCACTGTATTGAGAATTAAGATTTTTAAGACTGAAATATTTTAGCAATCCCCTCTCACCATTTACTAAAAAATACAGAAGATAAACAAATAAAAAAAAAGTAAACAAAAAAGACAAATAAAAATAAAATTTATTTTTTAAAACTAATGATTTGTTCATCTTCTATATAAATAGCATATTTAAGATGGAGACTGTCAATTATTATTTAAGATAGTAGATCCAGCATACTTTGCTTTACCTTGTAATGCTTCTTCAATTCTTAATAATTGATTATATTTTGCCGTTCTATCTGTTCTAGATAATGATCCTGTTTTAATTTGACCTGCTGAAACACCAACTGATAAATCAGCAATCGTCGTATCTTCAGTCTCACCAGAACGATGTGAAATTATAGTAGTAAAATGATTTTCTTTTGCTAATTTAATCGACTCCAAAGTTTCTTTTAGCGTACCTATTTGATTTACTTTAACTAAAATAGAATTCCCCGCACCCTCTGCAATACCTTTTTGTAATCTTTTTTTATTTGTAACAAATAAATCATCACCAACTAACTGAACTTTTTTTCCTAATGTTGATGTTAAATTAGACCAACCATCCCAATCATCCTCTGACATTCCATCTTCAATTGAATATATCGGATAAGCATTTACTAATTTCTCTAAATATTTTATCATCTCATCAGAAGACAATACTATTTTTTCTCCCTGTAAATCATATTTATTATTTTTATAAAATTCAGTTGAGGCAACATCAAGTGAAAGATAAATATCTTTTCCAGGTTTGAAACCTGCATCCTCCACTGATTTCAAAACAGTTTCTATAACTTCACTAGAACTATTTATGTTAGGCGCAAATCCACCTTCATCACCAACATTTGTATTTAAGCCTTTAGATTTTAAAAGTGACTTTAATGAATGAAATATTTCGCAACCATATTGAAGTGCTTCTGAAAAATTATTTGCACCAATAGGAGCAACCATAAATTCTTGAATATCAACGTCGTTATCTGCGTGTGATCCTCCATTAATAATGTTCATCATTGGAACTGGAAGACTCATTGTATGTTCTTTACCAAGAAAAGAATATAATTCATGACCTTCAGAAGAAGCTAAACACTTTGCAAAAGCCAAGCTTGCTGCAAGTGTTGCATTTGCGCCTAAATTAGACTTATTTTCCGTACCATCAATTTCTAATAAAAAATCATCAAAAGAAGAAATATCTTCAAATGATTTTCCAACTAGTTCATCAGAAATTGTATCATTGATATTTCCGACTGCTTTCAGAACTCCTTTACCTTTGTATTTAGATTTATCATTATCTCGTAATTCTAGAGCCTCATGCACTCCAGTAGATGCTCCACTTGGAACCGCAGCTCTTCCAAAGATAGAATTTTCAAACTCTATATCGCATTCAACAGTAGGATTTCCTCTACTATCTATTATTTGTCTTGCTTTTATATTTGTTATTTTAGGCATGGTTTTTCGCTATATCATCAAATTGTTTAAGTTGTATTAATAAATTTTTTAACTTCTTAATATTAATCATATTTGGTCCATCACTTGGAGCATTATCTGGATCATTATGTGTTTCTAAAAATAAACCAGCTACACCAATAGAAATAGCAGCTTTACATAACGAAGGAATATGTTCTCTTTGACCACCACTTTTATCGCCCATTCCTCCTGGTTGTTGAACAGAATGAGTTGCATCAAAAATTACAGGATACTTATATTTTTTCATAATATCTATACCTTTAAAATCATTTACTAGTGTGTTGTAACCAAAAGTAGTTCCTCTTTCAGTTATCATAATGTTTTTGTTATCTGTTGTTTCTATTTTTGTGAAAATATTTTTAACATCAGTTGGTGATAAAAATTGACCTTTTTTAACATTAATAATTTTATTTGTACTACCTGCAGCTAGTAATAAATCTGTTTGACGGCATAGAAAAGCAGGAATTTGGATAATATCGATAATACTATCTTGTTTTAATTGATTACATTGATCTTCATTATGGACATCGGTTAGTATTGGTAAATTAAGATTAGTTTTAATTTTTTCAAAGATTTTTAATGCATCATCAAGCTTAATACCCCTATCGCTATTAATACTTGATCTATTTGCCTTATCAAAACTAGATTTAAAAATTAAATTAATGCCAACATCATCACATATTTTATGTAGTTCTTCTGCAATCATCAATGAGTGACTTTCATTTTCTATTACGCATGGACCTGCAATTAAAACGAATGGAGAATTATTTGAGATTGAAAAATTTTTTAGATTGATATTAATCATTAATTGCAGCCTTTATAAATGATACAAAAAGAGGATGAGGATCTAATGGTCTTGATTTTAACTCTGGATGAAATTGAACTCCTATAAACCATTTATGTTTTATACTCTCTAGTACTTCAGGTAATAATCCATCTGGTGACATACCACTGAAATAATAACCTTTGTTTTCAAATTTTGATAGAAATTTCTGATTTACTTCGTATCTATGTCTGTGTCTCTCACTAATTACATTTTTTTTATAAATCGAAAAGATTTTTGAATTTTTTTTCAAAATAGCTTTGTATGCTCCAAGACGCATAGTTCCACCCTTGTCACTATTTTTATCTCTTTTTTCAATCTTATTTTTATTTACCCATTCTGTCATTAATCCTACAACTGATTTAGTAGTTTTCTTGAATTCTGAAGAATGAGCATTTTTAATTTTTAATACATTTTGTGCTATTTCAATAACAGCTAACTGCATTCCAAGACAAATTCCAAAAAAAGGAATATTGTTTTCTCTAGCATATTTGATGGCATTAATTTTTCCATTAATACCACGAATACCAAAACCACCCGGAATTAGAATTCCATCACAAACTTTTAATTTTTTCATTAAACTAGTGTTGTTTTCTTTTTCAGAATTAATCCATTGAATATCTACATCAGTAGAATTTTCAATGCCCCCATGTACCAATGCTTCATTGAGTGATTTATAACTATCTTTAAGATTTGTGTATTTTCCTACTATTGCAATTTTGACTTTATGTTTTCTTTTTTTAATTTTTTTTTGAAGATCGATCCAAGGCTTTAAATTTAGTTTGTGATTTTTTGGTTTATAACCCAATTGTTTAAGGAGAGCTTCATCCAAACCATATTTGGAATATAATGAAGGAACTTCATAAATTGATTTAGCATTTAGTGCAGGAATAACGGACTCTTTTTTTACATTACAAAATAAAGATATTTTAGATATTGAGTCCTTATCTATTGGTTGTTCTGATCTACACATAATTATATCTGGTTGAATACCAGCATTGAGAAGTTCTTTAACTGAATGTTGAGTAGGTTTCGTTTTTAACTCTCCTGCTGAACTTAAATATGGAATATAAGTCATATGAATTAATGCTGATGAAATATTTTTATCGTTTCTAATTTGTCGTATTGCTTCTAAGAAAGGTAAAGATTCAATGTCTCCAACTGTTCCTCCTATTTCATAAATTGCGATATCTTCATTTTTTAAATCACTATTAATAAATGATTTTATTTCATTAGTAACATGAGGAATTACCTGAATTGTTGAACCAAGGTAATCTCCCTTTCTTTCTTTTAGAAGAACATTAGAATAAATCTTACCTGACGAAACACTATCTGATTGTTTAGCGGACTGATTTGTGAATCTTTCATAATGACCAAGATCTAAATCTGTTTCTGCACCATCATCAGTAACGTAAACTTCTCCATGTTGATATGGACTCATTGTTCCTGGATCCACATTTAAATAAGGATCTAATTTTCTTATCCTTACTTTGAATTTTCTACTTTTTAGAAGAGTTGCTAAAGAAGCTGAGGCTATACCTTTTCCAAGAGATGATGCTACTCCACCCGTAATAAAAACAAAATGCATTACGGAATACCGTGATACATAATAGAACTTATTATAGCAAGATATTATTAATTATTTTCTGGTATAGAGGGTTCTTGTGAAGTTTCTTCAGTATTAATTGAAGGTAGAGACTCTAAAACATTACGATCTGAACCAATAGAAGCAGTAATTGTAAGAACGATGCTCATTACCATGAATAAACCGGCAGTAATTGCGGTTAGTCTAGAAAGTAGGTTTGCGGTTCCTCGCGCAGACATCATTCCAGTTGAAGTTCCGCCACCAAGACCCAAGCTATCATTATCAGACCCTTGTAGTAAAACTAATATAACTAAAGCAACTGCAAGTATCAGCTGAATTATTACTAAAGTAGTCATAATTGCGCTTTATATTAAATTGATCTTATTTATCAAGAAATAATTTTATTGAATTCATCAACTTTTAATGAAGCTCCTCCAATTAAGCAGCCATCTACATGACTTAATTCATTAATTTCTTTTGAATTTGAAGACTTAACAGAACCTCCATAAAGCACTTTAAAGTTTATAAATTTTTGATCAAAATTTTTGATTAGTTTATGAACTTGATTTATTTCATCTAAAGTAGGAGTTAATCCGGTTCCTATAGCCCACACTGGTTCGTAAGCAATTAAAGTATTTTGATGATTTGCTAAATCTGGGATACCATCTTTAATTTGTGAATATAAGATTTCTTGTGTTAAGTTATTTTCTTTTTGCTCTAAGGTTTCACCTATACAGATGACTGGTATAATATTTTCTTCAATAAGGTTTAAACTTTTAATATTTACATTTTCATTAGTTTCAGCGAAGTATTGTCTTCGCTCAGAATGTCCAACTAAACAAAAATCTATGTTATTATCCTTTAGCATTGAGGCAGATAATTCTCCAGTGTAGGCACCTTCTTTATAAGAGGAAACATCTTGTGAGCCACAAAATAAGTTTTCATTATTTCCTTTTAGTGATTTTAAGTAAATTGAAGGTGAGCAGATAATCGTACAATTATCAGAATTAACTTTTAATTTTTCATAATAATCTTTTAAAAATAAGGAATTTCCATTTAATTTCCAGTTTGCTATAAAAATCGATGAATATTTATCAAGATTTACCATAATTAATTTTATTTATAGAAACTAATATTATAGAAGCAATAGAAATTTTATGAGAGCTATTAGAAATTCATGGATTGGCATAGGACTAGCTATACTGTTTGCAGCAAGCTTATTCTTTTTTAGAGGATCAAGCAGATATTCAAACCTATTTAACTCTGATAACTTTGTAGCAAATATTTCGGGCACTCCTATTTCGACAACTAAATTTCTTAGATCAATGGATTTAAATATCAACCAATTTTCTCAAATGATTGGAAGTAAATTAACTGGTGATCAAATTAGAAGTTTTCAAGTTCATCAAATTGCCCTTCAAAATTTAGTTAATAGTGCAATTTTTGAAAATGAGTTTGATAAAATAAACTTTATTTTGGATGACACTACAATAGCAAAAGTAACTAGAAGAAATTTCCCAGATCTATATAAAAATAATAAATTAGACGATGATATTTTAAATAATTTTCTTAGACAACAAGGTTTGAAAATTGAAGACCTAGTGGATTTAATTAATTTTGAAACCAGATCTAATATTTTTGATGAACTTTTCTTTCAAAAAAATTATCCATCACAATTACAAATAAACTTTAATAAGTATGATAATCAAAGTAGAGAAATAGAATTGCTTAAAATACCTTACGATAAGATTAAATTAGAAAACTATAATGAGGATCAAATTACAAAAGATAATAAAGAACTATTGGATTATTTTAATAATAACTCTGCTCTATATATGACAAAAGAAGAAAGAGATATTTCATATATATTAATAAGCAAAAGTGATTATAGAGATAATTTTTCACCCTCAGAAAATAGTCTTAATGAATATTACAAAAACAATAAAAACTTATTTATTAATGCAGAAGAAAGAAGCTTTAAACAATTTAATTTTAAATCAAAAGAAGAGGCAGATGAATTTAAATTAAGTATTTCTGGAAAAACTAATGAAGAAATTATTATATTTGCAGAAGAAAATAATATAATTTTCAATGAATTTAAAAATGTTGATAGAAATAAAGTTCTAGAACAACTTGCAAATGCAATATTTGAATTAGACAAAGGAAGTGTATCAGATGTAGTCCAAACTACCTTGGCATATCATATAATTATTTTAGATGAAATTTTTCCAGAAAAAGAATTAAAATTTGATGAAGTTAAGAATGAAATAAATAATACATTAACCAATTTTGAAGTAGATAATTACTTTAATGAATTAAAATCAAGCTTAGACCAACAAATACTTGATGGATTTTCAATTACTGAAATAGCAGATCAAAACAATCTTAAATTAATCAATAAGAAAAAAATTTTAAACAATACTAGCGAAGATGACCCTACTTTAAGTAACGTAATTTCATTTTCTTTTACACAAAATAAAGATTTTGTTAGTGATTTAGTAGATATTGATAATGATACTTCTTTTATTGTAAACATTGATGGCATATATCCATCAAAAATAGACAACATTGATAATATCTTTGGCAATGTTTTAAATGATTTTATATTTACAAAAAAAACTGAGCAAGCAGAAAATATTTTTGAAAATAATAAAGAGATATTCACAAATATAAGTAAATTTTATGCAACTAATGCGGAAAATTTAACGTTATTTTTAAAGACTAATGATGAATTACCTATATCTTTTAAACAAAAGATTTTTGAAACTGATATTGATAAAGTAGCTTTTGGATCAGATGAAAATGCTATTTATTTTGCTAATATTAAAAGTATAAAGATGTCTGAAGAAGGTGAAAATACTTCAAATATTAATTTAATAGGTGATTTGAAAACAGCATTTGGTAGTGAGATTATTAAGACAAAAGAAATTTCGTTCAATGATGAACTTATAAATGGTCTTTTATCTCAGTATAAATGAGTCTAGAAAAAAAAAATTTTATAAGCCAATATAACAAAGGCTTACCTCAGATATTAAAAAAAAATCTTATTGCTGATATTGAAACACCATTTTCATCCTTATTAAAAATTAGTAAATCAGAAAAATATTCCTTTCTATTAGAGTCAGTAGAGGGTGGAAGTAAAAGAGGACGTTATTCATTACTTGGTTGTGATCCAGATTTAATTTGGACAGTTGAAAAAGGTAAAGCAAAAGTTAAATATTTGGATCATAATTTTGACTACAAATTAGATCAAAAGCCAATTCATAGCCTTAAAGAACTTGTAAAAATTTCAAAATTTAAAAATAAAGAAATTGACGTTCCCTTCCCAACACTAGTTGGATATCTAGGATATCCAATGATTCAATATATTGAAAATATTAAACTAAGCAATAAAGATAATATAAAAATACCTGATGCAATTTTAATCAGACCGAAAATAGTTGCAGTTTTTGATAATATAAAGGACATTATTTCTCTTATGACAGTTACTTATCCAAGTAAAAAAATCTCAGCAGAAAATGCCTATAGAAAAAATAAATTACTTATAGATAAAACAATTAAGAAGTTAGAAAAGAGTATTCTAAAACCTGCACAGAATAAAAATAAAAAATCTAAATTAAAATTTAAATCAAATGTCAAAAAAGAACAATTTTATAAAATTGTAAATAAGGCAAAGGAATATATTAAAAATGGAGATATTTTCCAAGTTGTCCCTTCACAAAGATTTGAAACAAAATATAATTTAAAGGCTGTCAATCTTTATAGATCGTTAAGACGACTAAACCCATCTCCTTATCTAGTAAATCTTAACTTTGATAAAATTGGCCTTGTTGCATCTAGCCCAGAATTAATGGTTCAATTAAGGAATAAAAAAGTTACGATAAGACCAATTGCTGGAACAAGAAAAAGAGGGAAAAATGCCTCTGAAGATCTGTTTTTATCTAATGATTTACTGAATGACAAAAAAGAACTAGCAGAACACTTAATGCTTTTAGATTTAGGAAGGAACGATGTTGGTCGCGTTGTAAAAAAAGGAACAGTGAATGTTACTGAAAAGATGATTATTGAGTATTATTCTCATGTTATGCATATCGTTTCAAACGTTGAAGGAAAGATAGATAATAATTTAGATGCTCTAGATGCCTTAATGGCAGGATTTCCAGCAGGTACAGTTTCTGGTGCCCCAAAAATAAGAGCGATGGAAATCATAGAGGAACTTGAAAATTTAAATAGAAGTTTTTATGCTGGTTGTATGGGTTATTTTGATTCTAATGGAGACATGGATACTTGTATTAGTTTGAGGACTGGGCTTGTAAAAGATAATAAATTATACATTCAGGCTGGTGCTGGAATAGTTTATGACTCGGTACCAAAAAATGAACATCAAGAAATTTTGAATAAAGCAGGTGCTTTAATGGCAGCCGCAGAGGATTCATACAAATTCGATATATGATATTGCTGATAGATAATTATGATAGTTTTACTTACAATGTAAAACACTACTTAATGGATTTAAATCAGAAGGTTGTTGTTTGTAGAAATGACAAAATTTCGATAAATAAAATTCGTAAATTAAAACCTAAATCAATAGTTATTTCACCAGGTCCGTGCACACCAAATGAAGCTGGTATAAGTCTTAATATCGTTGCAGAATTATCAAAACAGTTTCCTATACTTGGTATTTGTCTAGGGCATCAAACTATTGGTCAAGCTTTTGGTGGTAAAATTGTTAAATGTAAAGAAATCATGCACGGAAAAGTTGATACAATCAATCACTTTGGACACTCTATATTTAAAAATGTAGAAAGAAAATTTAAAGCAACTAGGTATCATTCTCTTATAATTGATAAAAGAACTATGCCAAAAGATTTTTTAATTACTGCTGAAACAAATAATAAGATCATAATGGGTATTGCACATAAAAAATTACCAGTATTTGGACTACAATTTCATCCAGAAAGTATAGGTACTGATATGGGTAAAATTATTTTAAAAAACTTTTTAAACTTAGTAAAATGATGGATCAAACTTTAATTTTAAATAAAATTCTCGAACAACAAAATCTGAATATTGAAGAGAGTATGTATATATTCAATAAAATTATGAGTGGAGAATTAGATGATATTAAAATTACATCAATACTAATTGGCTTAAAGTTAAAGGGCGAAACAAAAGAAGAAATTATTGGTGCAGCTAAAGTAATGAGAGAGAAATCTTTAAAAATAAACTCTCCTCAAAATACAATTGATACTTGTGGCACGGGTGGAGATATGAAAGACACATTAAATATATCAACAAGTGCAGCAATAGTTGCTGCAAGCGCTGGCGTTACTATAGCAAAGCATGGCAATCGTTCGGTTAGTTCAAAATCAGGTTCTGCAGATATGCTAGAAAGAATAGGTTATAAGATTACAAATAATGTAGAAGATTTAGAAAACTCATTATCAAATAAAAATTTTTGCTTTTTATTTGCTCAAAATCATCACTCTGCCATGAAAAATGTAATTAACGTTCGTAAGAATTTAGCTACACGTACAATTTTTAATTTATTAGGTCCTCTAACAAATCCTGCTAAAGCAAGTAAACAGCTTCTAGGTGTTTATTCAAGAGATTTAGTTTCTATGCATTGTAATTGCTTGAAAGAATTAGGCTCTGAAAAAGCTATGGTTGTTCACGGATTGGATGGTTTAGATGAAATAAGTTTATCAGACAATACTCTAATTAATGAATTGAAAGATAATAAAGTTCTGGAATATAGTTTTGATCCAAGAGACTATGGTTATGATTTAATTAAATTAGAAGATATAAAAGGTGGGGATCCAGAATATAATGCAAATTGCTTTAATAAAATGATTAACGGCGATTATACAGAATTTCAAATGATTGTAGAAATAAATGCAGGAGCAGCAATATATTTATCCAATTTAAGAAATAATCTAAAAGATAGTTTTGAATTAGCAAAAAAAACAATTGAGGAAGGAATTACAAAAAATTTTGTAAACTCACTAATTAATGAGTAATATACTTCAAAAAATTTGTGAAGATAAATCTAAAGAATTAGCAGAAACAAAAAAAAGATGTTCTTTTAAAACATTAGAAAAATTAATTTCCTCAAAATTAGAGAAACGTGAATTTAAAGATGAATTGATTTCAGCTCAAAAAAATAAAACAAACTTTATAATTGGTGAAGTAAAAAAACAAAGTCCAAGTGCAGGTGAAATAATTTCAGATTACAAACCAGAAGAAATTGCTATTTTATATGAAAGATCAGGTGTTGGAGCGTTATCAATTTTAACAGAAAGTAAATATTTTTTAGGAAATATTGATCATTTATCTCTGGTAAAAAAGAAAACAAATTTACCTATTTTAAGAAAAGATTTTATTATTGATAAATATCAAATTTTAGAAAGTAAGATTTATCAAGCTGATTGTATATTATTAATTTTATCAATACTATCAGACGCTCAAGCAATAGAATTTATAAATTATGCAAATGAATTAAAATTAGATTGTATTATAGAGGTTCATGATGAAGACGAACTGAAAAGAGCAATCAAATTAGACTACCCTGTGATTGGAATTAATAATAGAAACCTTAAAAGTCTTGAAATCGATTTAAATAACTCAATAAATTTGAATAAAAATTTAACTAATGATTATATTTTAATTGCAGAGAGTGGCATTAAAACTTCTGATGATATAAAAAAATTTAATTCAACAGGGATATATAATTTTTTAATCGGAGAAAGTTTGTTAAAATCTAAAGATAAAGAAAAGAAAATTGGAGAATTGCTTTTAAATGAGTCATATTAATAAAAAAGGAAATCCTTATATAATTGACATATCAAATAAAGATATCACAGAAAGAGTAGCAGTTGCCTCTGGTGAAATTAAATTTGATAAAGAAACATATAAAAAAATAAAATCATTTGAGACAAAAAAAGGGAATCTAGAAAAAACTGCAATAATTGCTGGTATTATGGGGGCAAAAGAAACTTCTAGATTGATACCACTTTGTCATAATATTCCAATAAATCACATAAATATTGAGGTTATAAAAAATGATAAAAAATCAATTCTTCTAGTCGAAAGTACAGTTAAAACAAATGCAAATACTGGTGTGGAAATGGAGGCATTAACTGCCGTTACAATTAGCTGTCTGACAATTTATGACATGTGTAAGTACTTAAATAAAAAAATTATAATCCAAAATATACATCTTGTTTCGAAAACAGGTGGTAAATCTAATATTTAAATAACTGAAAAATATAGATATTTATATTTGTTCTTGTTTTGATCTTAAAGAACATATATAGAACAGCTAATGCTTACAAAAAAACAAAAAGAGCTATACGATTATTTAAAAAATTATATTTCAAGTAATGAAATCTCCCCATCTTTTGAGGAAATGAAAAGTGCAGTTAATCTAAAATCAAAGTCAGGTATTCATAGATTAATTACTAGTCTAGAAGAAAGAGGTTTCATTAAAAGATTAAAACACAAAGCAAGAGCAATGGAAATTATTAATAAAGATAATATTTCTGATGAAAATTCTTTGTCAAATAGCATTAATATCCCATTAATTGGTGCAATAGCTGCAGGTGAAGCAATAGAAGCAATTGAAAATGCTGATGAATTTGTTTCTATACCTTCTTCGATGACATCACCAAATGCTAAATATTTTGGATTAAAAGTAAAAGGTCTATCTATGATAGATAAAGGAATATTTGACGGTGATATTGCTGTGATAAAAAAGACAAATAATGTTGAAAATGGAAAGATTGCAGCTGTTATTACGCAAGATAACGAAGTTACTCTAAAAACTATTAAATTTGATCGAGACAAGGTCTTGTTAATTCCTGCTAATCAAAGTTTTCAGACAAAGGAATATCAAGCAGGTGAAATCCAAGTCCAAGGGACTTTATCTGGTATTATAAGAAAATATAATTAATAGTTTATCTTAATTTTAAGATGACTATGTTAAAAACAAGATTTGCACCCTCTCCTACTGGTAATCTTCATCTTGGAGGTGCTAGAACAGCTCTAATTAATTATATTATAAGTAAGAAATCAGCATTATCTAAATTCTACTTGAGAATCGAAGATACAGATCATGAAAGATCAAGACAAGAATACACAGATAATATAACTAATTCTTTAAAATGGCTTGGGCTTAATTGGGATGAGGAAATTCAAGTTCAATCTAAAAGATTATCAAGGCATCAAGAAATTGCTAGAGAATTACTTCAAAAAAAACAAGCTTTTAAATGTGTATGTTCTGAAGAAAAAATAGCTCAACAAAGAAAATTAATTAAAGAAAATAAAAATTATTCTAAAAAAATATGCACTAAATGTAAAAATGATAATGATATTCAAGGTAAAGATGAAGGTTTTGTAGTTAGATTAGATGTACCAGATGAAGGTAATTTAAAAATTAAAGATACAATTCAAGGAGACGTTACAGTAGCAAATTTAGAGTTAGATGATTTTATTTTACTAAGAAAAGATCAATCACCCACTTATATGTTATCCGTAGTAGTTGATGATCATGATTTAGGAATTAATTACATTATTAGAGGTGACGATCATTTTATTAATACTTTTAGACAATACTACATATATAAATTTATGAATTGGGATATACCTCAATATGCTCATATTCCTCTTATTCATGGAGAAGATGGAACAAAATTATCAAAAAGACATGGGGCCGTTAATATTTTAGATTTGAAAAATGATGGATATTTAAAAGAAGCTATTATTAACAATCTTATACTTTTAGGTTGGTCAAATAACAAAGAGAAATCAGAAACTATTGAATTAGATGAAATAATTGAAAATTTTGAAATATCAAATTTATCTAAATCATCTAGTATATTTAGTTTTGATAAATTAGATTTTTTTAATAATTTTTATTTAAGAAAAGAAAACGGAACAGAAGAATTCATCAATTTTTGTCAAAGTGAAACTGAATTAAATAAATATCT
>CABYTX010000012.1 GCA_902522015.1 uncultured Alphaproteobacteria bacterium | reverse complement strand
GAGGCTGTTGTTGAGAGAATAGATATTAAACATAACATTTATGATAAAATTCAGACTACAAGAAAGAACAATTCTATAATTTCATCTAATACATCTACAATCCCATTGAAAATCTTATCTGCAAATATGTCAGATGAAATGAAAAAAAATTTTTGTATTACCCATTTTTTTAACCCAGTTCGATATATGGCATTGCTCGAGATAGTAACTGAAGAAGTTAATGACATTGAAAAAATAAATTTATTAAAACAATTTTGTGATGAAAAACTTGGTAAAGGTGTAATTATTTGTAACGACACTCCAGGATTTATTGGAAACAGAATTGGAGTTTATGCAATGCAAGTTGCTATGACTGAAGCTTTTAAAATGAAGATATCAATTGAAGAAGCTGATGCAGTATTTGGAAGACCAATGGGTATCCCTAAGACTGGAATTTTTGGGTTATACGATTTAATTGGTATCGATTTGATGGCTGATGTTTTAAAAAGTTTTATCAAAGAACTCCCAAAAGAAGATCCTTTCCACGAGGTTGCACAAGAAATTCCATTGGTCACAAAACTTATTGAAACTGGGTATACAGGAAGAAAAGGTAAGGGTGGTTTTTATAGAATGAATAAATCTGATGGTAAAAAAATTCTTGAAGCAATTAATTTAGAAACTGGCGAGTATCACCCAAGTCAGAAAATTAATTTAGGTATGGGAGATAAAATTGACATAAATAAACTCATTCAAAGAAAAGACAAATACGGTGAATATGCAAAATCAATTCTGACAAAAGTAATTAGGTATGCTGCATATTTAATCCCTGATGTATCATCAAAATATATAGACATAGATGATGCGCTAAGATTAGGTTTTAATTGGACTGTTGGCCCTTTTGAAATGCTTTCAAATATTGATACAAAAAATTTTATTGATCAAAATACTGATATTAACTTCTTTAAAGATCTAAAGGGAGTTTTTGAGTTTAATAAAAGACCTGGATATTTAGATTCAAGTATTGATAATTTAAGATCATTAAATTTAAAAAAAACTTTTGAGAACCCTTCTGCTAATATTAAAAATGCTTCATCATATCAGGTTGTTGAATTTACTACTAAGGCAAACGCTTTAGATACTGACTCTATGCTAGCTTTAAAAGAAGCTGCTCAAAATAATAAAAGCACAATTGTGATTAATGATGCAATGCAATTTTCTGCTGGTGTAAATTTAAATTATGTCATGGAATTTGCTAAAAATAATGAATGGTCTAAAATTGAAAAATTTATAATTGATTTCCAACAAACGTGTAAAACAGTAAAATATGCAGATAAGCCTTTTATTGCTGCGCCTTCAGGGCTTGCTATTGGTGGTGGTTTTGAAGTGGTATTGCATTGTGATTATAACGTTGCTCATACAAATGTTGTTCTTGGACTAGTTGAATCTTTAGTTGGACTCATTCCTGCTGGTGGGGGTTGTAAGGAGATGCTGTGGCGTTGGTTACAAACTCCAGAAGGTAAAGAAAATTCTGAATATGCGTCTATGAAAGTTTTTGACCTTATTGGTTATGCTATTACTGCCACCTCACCAAATGAAGCGCTGCCAAATCAATTCTTTTTAGAAAAGGATAAGGTGGTAATAAATAGAGACAGACAATTATCAACGGCTATCGATTTATTAAATAATATTGAGGGAGGTTATGAAAAACCATCTCAACCTAAATTCAATTTAGGCGGTAGTGCTGTCAGAGATAAAATGTTTGAAAAACTTGAAGCACTATATAATGAAAATAAAATTTTAGACCACGGATTAGAAGTAGGTAATCAAATTGCTTTTGTGCTTAGTGGTGGAAATACAAATATTGATAATGAATTAAGTGAAGATGATCTTTATAATCTTGAATTAGAAGCTTTCATGAGACTTATCCAGATGCCTAAAACTCAAGAGCGAATAAAACATACACTTGAAACTGGAAAACCATTAGTAAATTAAATTAATTTCTTGTAGTATTTGATCCTTTTAGGAAACAGATGAGTAATTTTGATACAAACCTAGATAAAAATTCAGCCAATTTTGTTCCATTATCACCGTTAAGTTTTATAACTCGCGTAAAAGATATTTATCCAAACTATGACTCTTTAGTTTATGGAAAAAGAAGTTACACTTGGCTTGAAACTTATAATCGATGTACCAAGTTTGCCAGTGCATTAGAAAAAAAAGGAATTACAAAAGGAAGTACTGTCTCAATCTTAGCTGCAAATACGCCAGAATTATTTGAAGCACATTATTCTATCCCAATGACTGGCGGCGTTATTAATACGATCAATACCAGACTCGATGCAGAAACAATTGCATATATTTTAGATCATAGCGATGCAAAACTTCTTATAACTGATACTCAATTTTCACCTACAATGAAAAAAGCGTTGCAAATATATGGGAAGAATATTCCTATTATTGATATTCATGATGATCAGGCAGTTTTTAAAGATGGTGAGGGTGAACAAATTGGAGAAATGACATATGAAGAATTTTTGCAAACTGGTGATGACAATTATAATTGGTCTTTACCTGAAGATGAATGGCAATCAATCTCACTAAGCTATACATCAGGCACAACTGGTAAACCAAAAGGTGTTGTGTATCACCACCGTGGATCATATTTAATGTCAACAGGAAGTGTTACGGCATGGAACATGCCAAATAAATTAACATTTCTTTATACTGTTCCAATGTTCCACTGTAACGGATGGGGTTATCCTTGGACAGCTGCTTTAATACACGCAAAGATTATTTGCTGCAGATATATCGTTGCAAAAGATATTTATAATTTAATAGATAAATATAAGGTAACTCATTTTGGAGGTGCTCCTATAGTTTTAAGTTTAATTGCTAATGCTGATGAAAAAGATAAAAAAGAAATAAATCATAAAGTATATGTATTAACTGCTGGTGCTCCACCAACGAGTGCAATTCTTGAAAAGATGGATAACTTAGGTTTTGAAGTTATGCATGTATATGGATTAACTGAAACATACGGTCATATTCTTCAGTGCGCTTGGAATGAAGAATGGGAATCACAATCAAAATCTGAAAAAGCTAATATTAAAGCAAGACAAGGTGTTCGCTATCCAAATACTGAAGAAGTATGTGTTGCTGATCCAGAGACCTATGAAAAAGTTCCAATGGATGGAGAAACCATGGGAGAGATTTTAATTCGAGGAAATGTTGTAATGAAAGGATATTATAAAAATAAAGAGGCGACTGAAACATCCATGAAAAAGGGATGGTTTCACTCTGGTGATTTAGCTGTTGTCTATCCTGATGGATATATTCAAATAAAAGATAGATCGAAAGATATCATAATTTCTGGAGGAGAAAATATTTCATCTGTGGAAGTGGAAAATGTTGTTGCTAAACACCCAGCTGTTTCCTTGGTTGCAGTAGTTGCCAAACCAGATGAGAAGTGGGGTGAAACACCTTGTGCTTTTGTAGAATTAGCCCCTGGAAAAAATGCCACAGAAGAGGATATAATTCAGTTTTGTAAAGAAAATATGGCTGGATTTAAAAGACCAAAGCATGTAATCTTTGGTGAATTACCAAAAACTTCAACTGGGAAGATACAAAAGTTTGAATTAAGAACAAAAGCAAAGGAGTTATAAATGGATCCAAAAACTTATAAATTTGACACACTAAGTCTACATGCTGGTTATCAACCAAGTAAAAACGCTGGCTCAAGACAAGTTCCAATTTATCAAACAACTTCATATATGTTTGATGATGTGGATCATGCGGCAGCACTTTTTAATTTAGAAAGAGGTGGTCATATTTATAGTCGTATGTCCAATCCAACAGTACAAGTCCTAGAAGAAAGAGTTTGTGCACTTGAAGGAGGAACAGCTGCTCTTGCAACTGCATCTGGAATGAGTGCAATATTTTTAACTATTATGACTCTTTGTAACGCTGGCGATCACATGGTTGTTTCCTCTCAGCTTTACGGTGGAACAGTAAATTTATTTAGATTAACACTTCCAAAGTTTGGTATTAAAACAACTTTTGTAAAACCAAGAGATACAGAAGGTTTTAAAAAAGCTATTCAACCAAATACTAAAGGAATTTTTGGTGAGCTTGTTGGTAATCCTGGTAATGAACTAATGAACATGCCTGAAGTTTCAAACATAGCAAAAGAAGCAGGTATCCCACTAATAATTGATAGTACTTATCAAACTCCTTATTTGTGCAGACCTTTTGAACACGGAGCTGACCTTGTTGTACACTCACTAACTAAATGGATGAGTGGTAATGGTTCTTCTATGGCAGGAATATTAGTTGAAGGTGGAACT
The DNA here is from genome assembly GCA_902522015.1 of uncultured Alphaproteobacteria bacterium. Classification (GTDB taxonomy): domain Bacteria; phylum Pseudomonadota; class Alphaproteobacteria; order HIMB59; genus CACPNW01. The sequence goes on along the minus strand of CABYTX010000012.1, from coordinate 28,516 downwards.
TTTGATTGGATGCAAAATGATAAATTTCCTTCAATGACAGAACCTTACGAGGGCTATCATGGACTATCATTTGCAGAAGAATTTGGTCCAACAGCTTTTACAATGATGGCAAGAGCTGAGGGTATGAGAGATATGGGGCCTTGTTTAGCTCCTCAAAATGCTTGGAATATTTTACATGGTTTAGAAACTCTTTCTCTTCGAATGGAAAAACATTGTTCTAATGCTTTGAAAATGGTTGAGTATTTATCAAATCATGAGAGTGTTGCTTGGGTTTCTCATGCTAGCGCACCAGGACATCCAGATAAAGAACTTGCAGAAAAAATTCTTCCTAAAGGAACTGGGTCAATGATTGCCTTTGGAATTAAAGGTGGAAAAGAAGCAGGCGCTGCGTTTATTAATAATGTTAAACTTGCGTCACATTTAGCAAATGTTGGTGATGCAAGAACACTAGTTATACACCCAGCATCTGCAACACACTCACAAATGGATGAGGCAACTTTAAAATTTGCTGGATTATCTCATGATATGATTAGATTATCTGTTGGCTTAGAAGACTTTGAAGATATTGTAAACGATTTCGAAGATGGATTCAGAGCTGCAAAAAAACCTCGTTTAGTTGCAAACAAATAAATGAAGTTTAAAGTTCGCGGAATTGATACGTTTGCCTCCACTGGAGGCAGACCTTTTGATAAAAATAAACCCCTTATAATCTTCGTTCACGGCAGTGGACTAAGTCACATGGTTTGGGTTTTACAAACACGCTACTTTGCATTCCGCGGATATAGCGTTTTAGCCGTTGATTTACCAGGTCACGGACTTTCTTCTGGTGAAAGTTTAAAAACTATTGAAGAAATGGGAAACTGGGTTGGCGATGTAATTGGAGCAGTTGGATGTAAAGAAGCTTCACTAGTTGGACATTCTCAAGGATGTCTTGTAACAATGGAATGTGTTGCTCAACACCCAGAAAAAATTAAAACGTTAACTCTTATGGGTGGCGCATCTGCTATTCCAATGAATCCTGAACTATTAAGGCTTGCTGAAGAGAGTAATCCTAAGGCTGTTGATCTTATGATGGATTTTGCGCACGGTCCAGCAGGACATTTTGGCGGTCATCCTGTTCCAGGTTTATATCACCTAAATGTTGGTTCTATGATTGTTCAAAATAAAGAAATTAAAGATACTCTAGGTGTCGATTTTAGAGCATGTGATAATTATAAAAATGGACCGGAGGTTGCTAAGAAATTGGATTTACCTACTCTTTCTATATTAGGTGCACAAGATAGAATGTGCCGTTTAAAAGATGGAAAAATTCTTGCTGATTATATTAAAGGATCGGAAGTAAAGATCATTGAAGATTGTGGTCATATGATGCTCTTAGAAGAAGCTGATCAAACATTAGAAATTCTAAAGAAGTTCATAGCTGAACATTATCCTTTACCCAGTTAGTAAATTTTAAAAATTTTTAATAATTAATATTTCTGCTATTACTGATTTTCTTCTTTATCAGGTCTTGTAAGTTCTTCGAGTCTACGCATTTCCTCTTCCATTTTAAGCTTTTCTTGCTCTTCACGTTTCTTTTTACGTTCCTCAGCCTTCATTTTTAGCTTAAGCTCTTTCTGCATTTTTCGGTCTCCCGCTTTAGATTTGTGATTAAAGTGAATGCCCATATAAACCTGTTAACTGTATACTAAATATCATAAAATTTTTCTAGGGTCTAAATACTAATTTCTTGCCAGCCAGACAATTAAAACAAAAACAAATATAGCTATTGCCTGGAAAAGTACCCTTAGACGCATCAGTTTATTACTATGATTTTTGTTAAGCTTTCCATTTACTGCCATGGCTATAACACCAATAACCACCACTGCTAATGTTGCGGCCATAAACAAAACAAGCACTATCTGCATTGTGTTCATATTATATCTATATAAAACTTTTCTTGAATGAAGCAAGAATTCATACATAAGGTAAGTATGGACAATATATTATTAGGCCCATCAATATCAAAACACGATAAACCTAAGAAATTAATGGTAATGCTTCATGGTTATGGTGATAATGCCGCTAATTTTATTCATTTAGCAGAACCTTTAGACCAAGATGAATGGGGAATGCACTATGTAGCTTTAAATGCACCAAGTATTATGCCTGGCAATCCAATGGGTTATCAATGGTTTGATTTATATTTGAACGGAGTTTATATTTCTGATGTTGGTCCAAAAGAATTTGAAAATGTTAGAAATTTAATAAATGAAAATGTTAAAAAAATTTCTAATACAATATCTCTTCTTACAAATGATTTAAACATAGAGATGAGTGATTGTTTTGTTACGGGCTTTTCCCAAGGAGGTATAATGGCTTTTGAATTGGGTCAATCTCTTAATAAAAAATTAGCTGGCATAGCAATTATTTCTTCAAGAATAATTTCAAGGGAATTTAATCCAAATAATTCATTTTTAGAAACACCAATATTTATTTCACATGGTGAACTAGATAATGTATTGCCAATTTCAAATTTCAATCAATCAGTTGAAATTCTAAAAAATTATAATTTCAAATTTGAATCTCACCTTTTACCAAATGATGAGCATACTATTTCGCAAGAAACAATAACTTTATTCCAAAATTTTATTAAAAAAAATATTTAAAGTAATCGAATCTTAATATTATATTACTATCTTAATAATATGACTTGGGTGAGTAGAAACTAAAATGAGTACCGCAGAAAATCCAGCTTTGGTTCTTAATGCTGATTTTCGGCCGCTATCTTATTACCCACTTTCTTTATGTTCATGGCAAGATGCCATCAAAGCCGTTTTTCTTGAAAGGGTGTCAGTAATAGAAAATTATGAGTATGAAGTTCATTCTCCAAATCTGACTTTCAGGTTACCAAGTGTTATTGCTTTAAAAGATTACGTTACACCACAAAGAAGACCAGCTTTTACTCGATTTAATGTATTCTTAAGAGACAACTTTACTTGTCAGTATTGTACCAATCGTTTCCCCGCTAATGAACTAACATTTGATCACCTAGTGCCTAAATGCTTAAATGGTAAAACTACATGGGACAACGTAGTTTCTGCTTGTACGTCCTGTAATTTAAAAAAGGGAAGAAAATTAATTCACAATACAGATATGAAACTTTTTAAAAAACCTCTTCGACCATCGTCAATTCAACTACAAAATAATGGAAGAAATTTTCCTCCTAATTTTTTACACGAAACTTGGAGAGACTATTTATATTGGGATACAGAATTAGAAAATTAAATTTTTTTTGAAATTGCAATTGCTGTTTTACATCCAAGCTCAATTACTTTTGACATAATTTTATAACCTGGGGCACTTTCTGCATCATGCTCTATTCCTATATCATGATGCTCTAGTTCATCATCCCGGAATTTAGAAATTGTTTTTTTAAATCTTTATGGTCATCTCCTAAGAGCTCTAATTGTTCTTGGTAATGTTCACCAATTACTTTTTCAACAGCAACAGTACATGCCATGGCAGCTTTTTCACCCATTAAGGCAGTGGATGCGCCAAGTGCGTAACCCGCAACATTCCACAAAGGTAAAAGAGCAGTTGGTCTAACACGATGTTCTAATATTAATTCATTAAATTTATCAATATGCTCTTGTTCCTGATCAGCCATATGTTGAATAGTTTTGCCAAGCTTTGAGCCTTTTCCAAAAACTGCTATTTGGCCATCATATATTTTAGTCGCACCATATTCACCAGCGTGGTCTACTCTTATAATTTCTTCTAAAATCTCCCTATGAGTAGTTCTATTTGACGAGGATTTTTTTTTAGATGTTTTTTTCTTTTTTAGAACCATAGTATTTAAATAAATAAATAGCGTTTAAAATAAAAATAACTAGTAAAACAAGCGTATTAATTGAAGCAGCAGAAATTCCATAAAAACTCCAAATAACTTCATCACAACTAATTACCTGCTTTGATAAAATCTGAGCTTTAAGCTCTGTAGTATTTTCACTGTTTGTTAGCATTGCTGAACAACCTGCTGGCCCTTTAAGAATTTTATTTTCAACTCCAACATGCCATATAGAATAAAAAAGCCCGTAAACTGATGCAAATTGTATTACTAAATAAAACCAAATTTTATTTAAATTTTTGAACAAAAATATCAAAATTAAACATATTAAAATTAAATAATACGGATGTCTTTGCTTTAAACACAATTCACATGGCTGAAGATTAAAAAAATATTCTGCAATTAACGCTGATGATATCGAAATAAGCGAAATAAAAAATAAAAGTGTTATCCAATTACGAATTATCATATAAATCTAATTATAAAAACACTTCCTACAAGTAAAATAAAAAACACAATAGTTAAAATATTGAAATATTTATCAATAATTAACTTAATTTTTTCACCAAAAAAATAAAGAAGTATTGCTATTAAATAAAACCTTAATCCTCGACCAATAATAGAAACAATAATAAACAAAAAAATATTTAATCCAAATACACCACTTGCAATTGTAATAAACTTATAAGGAAAGGGTGTTATTCCAGCACCTAGAACAATTAATATGCCAAATTCTTTGTAGTAATTTTCAAAGACACTAAAAGAATTTTCTAAATGATAAAACTCAACAATGTAAATACCGACCGAATTATAAAAAAAATATCCTATTGCATATCCTAGTATTCCACCGAGAACTGAAAACAGTGTACACATAAAAGCATAAAATAAAGCCCTTGCTTTGGATGCTAACGCCATTGGTATCAGCAGTATGTCTGGGGGAATTGGAAAAAATGAGCTTTCTGCAAATGATATCAAACTTAAATACCACTTTGCATTTTTATGTTCTGCTTTTTTTAAAGTCCAATTGTAAGTTCTTTTAAGAAAATTCATTTAATTTATTTTTTTTAATAATTTTGATTTATACTATTAATGATTTTAAATCTAAATTATCATAAATATTACCTAAATGGAAAATATAGAGACTAAAGAATTAAAAACTGCATTTTATGCAACCTTTTCACAAGGGTTCTTTGCTACATTAACCTTCAGTATGTTCATGGTAAATTCACCAATTCTTTTTGATTTGATTGATATGACAAAAATAGAATTTTCTATAGGATTTATTTTATTTGGTATTTTCAATGTAATTACAAACCAACTAACTACCCGTTTTTTATTACCAAAAATAGGAAGCACAAACTGTTTAATTATAGCAAGATTTTTGTATGCTTTTATTCCATTTTCTGTGTTTTACTTTTCTTCTTACAATTTTTTTATTTTCATATCTATGTTGTGGGGTATTTCTATAGGAATACAAGCTCCTAATATTTTTACACAAGTTGCGATAATAGAAGAAAAAATGAAAAAAATTCTTAATCCACTATTTAAATCATCATTTAATTTTGGATTTTTGTTTGGTGCAGGAATATCTAGCCTTTGTCTTGGTTTTAAAATAAACCCAATTTATACAATATTTTTTACAGGTTCATTGGTTTTTCTTTCAACATTATCTATGTTTTTTTTTGGTTTAAAAAAAAAATATGATGTAATTAATAATAATCCAAAATTTGTAATTCCAAATTATAAGATTATTTTACTAGCTTCTGTTAATATGTTTATTATTGCTTTTATGGGAATAATAATTCAATGGTCACCTTTATGGCTCGTTACTGATCTTGCTGCACCAATTTTTTTAGTCGGTTCAATAGTTATTTTTTTTAATTTAGGTGAGATCATAAGTAATATGTTTGCATCAAAACTAATTACAAAACTTGGTGAAGTAATTGTAGGCCCATGTTTTGCAATGGTTGGATCAACAATATTATTTATAAGTATTTTTTCTCAAAATATTTTAATCATATTTTTCTCAATAACAATATTTGGATTTTTAATTTCAAATGTAATGCCTATAGTATTTAGACAAGCAGTAAAGTATTCAAACAATCCAATACCTGTAACTATTTCTCATGTTTCAAGTATTGCATTTTTAGGAGCTATATTTGGTCCTGCTTTGGTTGGTATTTCTGCACAAAATTATGGATTAACATTTAATATGTACCTTTTATGTATTATGATGTTTAAAATTTCTTTATTAATGTTTTTCATTATGCATAAAAGTAAAAATAATGAAGGTGAATTAATAAAAACTCTCAAATTATAAAAAATTAAAAGAAGAATTAAAAATTGTGTCTGAATATAAAATTTTAAAAAGAGCTTTTTACATAAGTTACTCTGTAGGATCATTAAATATTTTTTTAATAACTGTTTATATGATTCATGTACCTATTTTATTAGATTTATTAAACATTACAAAAGTAGATTTTTCAGTTGGTCTAACATTATTTGGTTTACTTAGTATTATTTCTAATCAATTTACTTCTCATTTTTTAACACCAAGTATCGGATCAAAGAATTGTATTGTTATTTCACGTACAATTATATCTTTTTTACCTTTCATAGTTTTTTTTGCAGAAAGTTATTCAATCTTTTTAATAGTATCTTCAATATGGGGAATAGCAATGGGAATTCAGGTACCAAATGTTTTATTGCAAGTTAGTATAATTGAAAAGAAAACATCAGAAATTTTGAATCCTATTTTTAAATCAGCATTTTCAGTAGGGGTTATATTAGGTTCAATTACTGCAAGTATTGCACTTGGATATAATTTTAATCCAAAAAATATATTTATTTTTTTAGGTCTAATTTTTATTTTATCAGCAGTAACAATCTATTTTTTTGGCTTACCTAGGAAGTATGATATTTCAAGTAAAGGCTTAAAATTTACTTTGCCAACCTATAAAGTTGTAAAATTTGGTCTACTAAATATGCTTATGTTTGCATCTATGGGAATTATTGCTCAATGGTCATCTTTATGGTTACTTAATGATTTAAATGCAGCGATTTTTTTTGCTGGCTCAATTGTATTTTGCTTTAATATAGGTTCAATAGTTAGTAATTTTTATGGCTCGAAACTAATAAATTATTTCAACGAAAAAATGGTTGGTCCATATTTTGCAATAATTGGATCAATTATTTTAATACTAACTATTTTTACAATGAATTTATATATTATTCTTTTAGGTATGATATTTTTTGGTTTTTTCACTTCAAACTTATTGCCAATTGTAATCAGACTAGCTGTAAAAGTTTCAACAGAACCAATGCCTAAAACAATTTCACACATAACAAGCATTGGACAAGCTGGTGCTTTGTTTGGTCCAGCTTTAGTTGGAGTTTCTGCTTCATTTTTTGGGTTAACATTTAATATGTATATGCTTGGTATTGTTTTTTTTCTAATTTCAGTTTTACTTCTTTCGATTATGAATGATAAACAAATTTATGAAAATCATCAAATAGAATTAATACAAAGTGAATTAAAAAATAATGAATAAAAAAAATATACTTTTTTTACATATTCCAAAAACAGCTGGCACTACTATACAAACAGGTTTTAAAAATATTGAAAAAAGGAATACAGCAGTTAAATTTACTAAAGGAGCAGTATCCGGATTAAATGATCAGTTTTCATTAAATTACTTTAGAGGGATTAATCTAAACAAAAACTTTAATATTTTAAAAGGTCATTTTGTTTTTAGTGAAGAATGTAAAAATTTTAAATTGTTTTCAATGGTTCGAGACGTTTTAGATCTCTTCATTTCAAATTTATATTTTTTTTATAATGAAGAACACTTAAGGACAAATGTAAATAAAGAAAATATAGATAAAATAAAAAAAAAATTGAATCTAGACCTCAAAATTTCTCTCACTGATTTGAAAACTATCTCTAAATTATTAAAAAATAATTTACTAAATTCTAATATGATGACCAAAACTTTTGCAGGTATCCCTTTTGAAAAACATTTCTTTGTAGCACAGGATTATAAATTAACCGAAGATGATTTTATGAAAGCTAAGGATAATTTAAAACATTTTTCGTATATAGGTAATACAAATAATGTTAATAAATTTTTAAAAATTTTTCTTGAATATGTGCCAGTAGATTCTTTTGAAGTTAAAAATAAACGTTTTTTTGAAAAAGATAAAAAATTAATTGATGGTATTAAAAATGCTTTAGGTGTTCAAATTGAAGAATATAATAATTACGATTTAAAAATTGTAAAAGTTATTAAAGAATATTTTGATTAATTTAATATTAGAGGATTATCAAAAATTTAAAAAATCTAATTTAATACTAAGTATAAAAATATTTATGCAATATTTTTTTTAATAAAATAAAACAAAATTTGAACTTCATGGATTGATTATGGTAGGAGTAGAGGGAATCGAACCCACACCACCGAAGTGACCGGATTTTGAATCCGGCGCGTCTACCAGTTCCGCCATACTCCCATATTAACTTTTGAAGTATTACTTGGTTTTTAAAGTTAAGTCTATTAGCTTATTTATATAAAAATAGAAATGTAGGGCAACAAAAGGGCAACAAATTTTATTTACAAACTACAGGATAAAAATCATAATCTTGATTATCCAAATATTCCAAACGATTTGGTAAATGTTTAATTACCTTATTATAATTTTTTTTAGATATCGTATTTGGTTTACATTTTGTTGCAAACCACCACAATGTTGTTTCTGCAATGTCTTCTTGAAAAAAATAGTCATATGCATAACGAGTAATATAATATTTATCCTGCAATATTGAATTCCTCCATTCGTTCTCATTTACGGAACCATCAAATTGAAAATCAAGTGATACATGAGCTAATTCATGAAACATTGCTTCTTCACTATGAGCTCTATTAAGGTTAGTGTAAATTATAACATCTTCATTCCCGCCTAACCATCCAAAATTACCTTTATGTATTGTAAGAGTTCTAGCTCTTTCTTTTAAAAAATTTGGCATCTGACCATATATTTTTGCATAAATAGCCGCTTGCTTTTCAGCTTTTTTTTGAGTCTTAAATTCAGAATTAACTCTAATTAGTATTTCATGACTTTTTTTAAAAAATGCCCTAAAAATAAATACATCAAAAAAAATTTTTTGATTAATATTTTCATATTGTTCTTCATTAATTTTCCAAGTTCTTTGATCCCACCATTCAATTTGTTTTTCTTCAATAAACTCTAATGAAATAAATGAGCTAGGATCTTTTTTTGTAATAATATCTTTATCGATCCAAACACTACCTTGCTCAAAAATATAATCGTAATTAAAATCACCTAATTGTTGTGGATCTTCAGTTGCAACAGCGATAGTACTAAAATAAAAAATTAATAAAAAAATAATGTTTTTGAACAATCTAAATTTGAACGAAGTCATTATTTGAAAATAATCTTATATTATTAATCTTATAGAAAATTTTGGCTATATCAAATTAATAATTTTAATAATAATTATCTTTTTAAATTAAATTTTGAGGAAACAGTTGTGTACTCACTATAACCCATTCTGGCTATATAACGCATTGCAACACTATCAACTCTATTATTTTTAATAAATATATTATTTATAAAAATTCCAATTACTTCACCAATAATCATTGTAGAGATTTTTTTTGAATTTGATTTTAATTTAATTGTTTTAACTAATTTACATTCTAAATTAACGGGGCTATCTTTAACTGACGGAGCTTTAACAAGCCTTGATTTTTTCTTTTTTAAATTTGACAAAATAAATTCATCTTCATCTGGTTTGAAATCCCTGGAAGATATATTCATTTGATTTTGTGAAGTGGAGGTTGCAAAATTTACAACAAATTCTTTTGTAGTCAAAATATTTGATAATGAATCCTTATATTTTCCATGTGTTGAACTACCATTTGAACAAAACATAACCTGTGGAGGTTCATCAGCCACAGCGTTAAAATATGAATATGGTGCTAAGTTAGCTATTCCTTTTCTGCTAATTGATGAAATCCATCCAATAGGTCTTGGAAAAACTAGTGACTTAAATGGATCTATTTTAAAAGGACTTCCCTTTTTTGGCTCATAAAACATTATTTATTTTATAAATAAGAAGTTGCGTATTCTTTAATTTTTTCAAGCATTGAATAAACCCCATTTCTTCTCCCTGGAGTTAAAAGACTATCAAGCTCTAAAATATTTAGCATACTAAAATCAGAATTTGTAATTTCAGATGGATTTCTGTCACCATAAATATCACATAGAATTGTTACCATACCCTTTGATATAAATGCATCTGAGTCGTAATAAAATGAAAGTTTATTTTCTTTTAATTGAGGAACCAACCAAACTTGTGCCTGACATCCAGAAACTTTGAATGAGTCATTTCTATATTCTTCAGGAAAAATTTTTGCGTTTTTCGCCTGATCAATTAAAAACTTATACTTATCCATTCCGTCATCGAATAGATTTAAACTCTCTTTGTAATAATTTATTTTTTCTTCTATTGTTTTCATGACATAAATTTTCTTAATACTTTAGCAGAATCTTCTGGCAATACATCCATAATAAAAACACCAGCCATTGACTCAGAGCCTGCTAAAACTTTTGGTTTATCTCCGTGTCGTAAAGGTGGATAAAATTCAACGTGAAAATGAAACTGATTATCATTCAATTCAGGGGAAGCATGTAAACCCATTATATATGGGCATCTTTTATTTAGAAAAGTATCATACCCTTTCACAACGTGTTGAATACATTTAGAAAAATCTTCAATTTGTTTATCATTGAATTTCCAAGGTCCTTCAATTTGAATTTTTGGTATTATCCATATCTCGTAAGCATATCTAGCAAAGGGCGGTACAGCAGCAATAAAATTATCATTTTGATACACATAATATTTCTCCTCCAGTTCCTTCATAATCTTAATCAAAAAGTTCTCTTTTTTAAATGCCCCTATTTCTTTTTCAATTGCAGGAGGGATAAAAGGATAAGCATAAATTTGACCATGTGGATGATGAAGAGTAACACCGCATTCTTCCCCTCTATTTTCAAAAGGTAGAACATATTTAACATCAGGATTTTTTTGCAACTCCTTATATCTATCAATCCAAACTGTAGTTAATAATTCTATTCGCTCCAAAGGCATTTCAGAAATAGTATCAAGATGTGCTGGAGAATATACAACTACTTCACACTCCCCTTTTGAAGGTTTACTTAAAATATTTTCTAAAAATATATTTACTCCATTAGGATTAAAGCTAGCCCAACGATTTGGAAAGACTGCAATTTCGAAGTTTGAAAATGGTATTTCTGTTGGATAATTTAAATTTGCTCCTGGGCAAAGTGGACAATATTTTTTTGGTGGAAATGATGTTCTATCTTTTCTTCCTGCTGAGTAGGTAACCCATTCCTCTCTTGAAGGGTTCCATCTCATATGAGGTTTAGGGATTTCTGTTATCTCAAGTTCTTGGCTTGGAGATTCTTTATGTTCTTTATAACCATAAAGATAAAGTTCTTTTTCATCATTTCTTTTAAAAATTCTTTTATGTATTTGATTCATTAATTTTTTTTTCCCATTTAATTGAAGAATTTATAATTTCACTTAGATCATTATATTTTGGTCTCCAATCAATATGTTTTAATATTTTTGATGTATCTGCAATTAATTGTTCAACATCCCCATCTCTTCTATTTGAAAATTTGTAATCAATTTTATCTTTTGAAATTTTATTTGCAGTATTTATAACATCTAAAACACTAAAACCATTTCCATAACCACAATTGAATAAATTAGATTCTGAACTTTCTAATAAATGTTTTGCAACTTCTAAGTGGATATCAGCAAGATCAGAGACATGAATATAGTCTCTGATAGCCGTTCCATCAGCTGTATTATAATCATTTCCAAATATTTCAATATGATCTCTTTTACCCACAACCACTTCAGATAAAATTTTTATTAAATGTGTTGATCTTTTAGATATTTGCCCTGATCTCAATTTATTATCAGCACCAGCAACGTTAAAGTATCTCAATATTATAAATTTGAAGTCATCCTTATTTTCAAATAAAAAATTTTCTGTTTTTATTTTAGATTCAGCATATGGATTTTGTGGATTTAAATTTGTAGTTTCATCTATTAATTTATTTTCACTTACCGATCCGTATGCAGCAGCTGTTGAAGAAAATACTATTTTATTTAATCCATTATTTTTACAAGTTTCAAATAGTTTAGTTGCATTTTCAGTATTATTTTCAAAATATTTCTGCGGATATTTTACAGATTCCTCAACTTGAATAAAACCAGCAAAGTGCATTAATAAATCAAAGCTATTAGATTTTATAAGCTCAGAAATTACCTCTTCATTATTAATATTACATTTTGTAAAAAATGCATTTTTAGGAACAAGACTCTCGTTTCCAGTAGATAAATCATCAATAATATGAACATTATGTCCAGCATCCAGAAGAGAAAGAGCGGCATGACTTCCTATATATCCAGCACCTCCCGTTAAAAGAAAATTCATATATGTATCTAATAAATTATTATTTATTAATTTAAAATTGATATATTTTATAAATGACTAATATTATAGGCCGCTTTATTTATTGAATTCAAAACAAAGTCTGTTAATGCTAAAAAAATACATATCATTCTGACATATGAGATTAGATAAAAAAAATATTATAGTTACTGCAGCTGCACAAGGTATCGGTAGAGCAACCGCCCTTAAATTTGCAAATGAAGGGGCTAAAGTTTTAGCAACTGATATTAATGAAGATAAACTAAATGATTTAAAAAATGAGAATGAGAGTATCAAAACAATGAAATTGGATTCAACAAACAAAAAAGATGTAGAGGCCTTTTGTTCTTCCGTAGACAAAATTGATATTTTATTTCACGCAGTAGGTTTTGTTCATCACGGAACAATTCTTGATTGTGATGAAGATGAATTTTCACGATCAATCAATGTTAATATATTTTCTGCATATTTAATGACCTACAATCTTTTACCGAAAATGTTGAAAGAAAAGAAAGGTAATATCGTTATTGTTTCTTCTGCTGCATCTAATGTAAAAGGTGTCCCTAATAGGTTTATCTATGGAACTACAAAAGCAGCATTAAATGGTTTTGTAAAAGCCATAGCTATTGATCACATTAAAGATGGAATTCGCTGTAACGCTATTTTACCAGGAACTGTTGAAACACCTTCTTGGGAGGGTAGAGTTAACATGGCTGATGATCCTGTTAAAGCAAGATCAGACTTTATAGCAAGACAGGCAATGGGAAGATTAGCACAACCAGAGGAAATAGCATCTCTTGCAACTTATTTAGCAAGTGATGAATCAGACTTTGTTACTGGAACATTAAACTTAATTGATGGAGGGTGGACTTTATAATGAAAACTTTAAGATACAGAATTGGAAATGAAGTTAAGCCAGGAATACTTGACCAAGGAGGAAATATTCGTGATGCATCATCCCTTGTTAAGGATTGGGATAATAAAAATGTAACTATTAGTAAATTAAATGAAGTAAAAAAAGTTGATCCTACATCTTTACCTTTAGTTGAAAAAAATGATGGATTTGCACCGTGTGTTTGTAAAGAGAGTATTGGAAAATTTATTTGTATTGGTCTTAATTATTCTGATCACGCTGAAGAAACCGGTCAGAAAGTTCCAACTGAACCAATTATTTTTGCAAAAGCAACAAGTGCCGTTATTGGTCCAAATGATAATGTAGAGATTCCAAAAAAATCAGTAAAATCTGACTGGGAAGTTGAACTTGGAGTAATTATTGGAAAAGAAGCAAAGTACATTTCTGAAAGCGAATCACAATCCCATATTGCCGGATACTGTGTCATCAATGATCTTAGTGAAAGAGAATTTCAAATAGAGCATTCCGGCCAATGGGTTAAAGGCAAGTCCTGTGACACTTTTGGTCCAATCGGACCATATTTGGTTACTGCTGATGAAGTACCAGATCCTCAAAACTTAAAAATGTGGCTTGATGTAAATGGTAAAAGAATGCAAGATGGCTCAACAAGTACAATGGTTTACGGAGTAAACTTTTTAATAAGTTATTTAAGCCAATTTATGTCATTACAACCTGGAGATATCATCTCAACAGGCACGCCTCCAGGAGTTGGAATGGGAATGAAACCACAAGTATTTTTAAAAGCAGGAGATGTTATGAAGCTTGGTATTGAGGGTCTGGGAGAACAAACTCAAAAAACTATTCAGGCGTAATGTTTGGCAATATCAATAATTGTCATAACGTTAAAGATTTTAGAAACTTAGCAAAAAAAAGACTACCAAGTCCAATATTCCATTACATTGACGGAGCTGCTGATGATGAGATAACTTATAAAAGAAATACAGATGCCTATGAGCAATGTGATTTAATTCCAAATGTTTTAAGCGGTGTAGATAAAGTTGATATGTCAACTACGGTAATGGGACAAAAGTTAGATATGCCTTTGTATTGTGCACCAACTGCTCTTCAAAGATTATTTCATCATGAAGGTGAGATTGGAGTTGCAAAAGCTGCAGAAAAATTTGGAACAATGTTTGGAATTTCTTCTTTAGGGACAGCTAGTATTGAAGAAATTTCAAATTTAGTAAAAACACCAAAATTATTTCAACTTTATGTTCACAAGGATAAAGGATTAAATAAAGCACTTATAGAAAGATGTAAGGAATCAAATTTTGAAGCTATGGCTGTTACTGTGGATACTGCTGTTGGCGGAAACCGTGAACGAGATTTATATACGGGTTTCACTATTCCAATGAAATTAAAACTTAATAGTGTCCTAAGTTTTATGCTCCATCCAAAGTGGGCAGTAGATTATTTTACAAAACCTAAATGGGAGTTAAGTAATTTAAAAGATCATATTAATGAGGGCACAACAGTAATGACAACTATCGGAGATTACTTCACAAAAATGCTTGATAATTCCATGAGTTGGAAAGATGTGGAAAATATTAATAAAGAGTGGGGTCGTCAATTTGCTATTAAAGGTGTGATGTCCGTAGACGATGCAAAAAAAGCTGTAGATGTAGGTGCATCAGCTATAATGGTTTCAAATCATGGAGGTCGTCAATTAGATGGCTCAAGATCACCATTTGATCAACTAGCTGAAATTGTTGATGCTGTTGGAGATAAAATAGACGTAATTTGTGAAGGAGGTATCAGAAGAGGTACTCATGTTTTAAAAGCACTGTCACTTGGTGCAAAAGCCTGTTCTGGTGGAAGAATGTATTTGTACGCTTTGGCAGCAGGAGGTCAAAAAGGTGTCGAAAAAAGTTTATCTAATTTACGCAATGAAATTGAACGAGATATGAAATTAATGGGAGTTTCTAACGTAAAAGAACTCACAAGAAAAAATCTAAAATTCAGATAAATCAACAACTTTCTTAAAAAAAATATTTATTCTAATTCAATTTTATTTTACAAATTTTTTATGAATGACGAAATAGAGCCAATCTTAATAGGTGAAGTTGACGATATTGATGTTGGCTCGGTTGAAAATTTTGAATACGACGATGTAAATTATGCAATTTATAGACTTGAGTCTGGCTTTTTTGCAACTGAAGGAAATTGTCCTTGTGCAGAAAAAACTTTATTAAGTGAATCTAGTATTGAAGGTGAAGAACTAGAGTGCCCAACATGCGGAAATAAATTTAGTATTGTATCTGGAGATTCTATTTCTGATTTAGAACAGACCCCATTAAAAATATTTGATATTACAGAAGAAGATGGAAATCTTTACCTTAATATTTAATCAAAAATATTTAGATTTATAATATTACTTTTATTTAAGTTTTTACTTTTAGTTAAAAAATCAAAAACATTTTCACACGATTCCACTGACATTCTTTTTCTACATTCTAAAGTTAAAGCAGCGTTATGAGGAGTTAACAAAGTATTATTTACAGAAAAAAGTTTATGATTTTCTATAGGTGGTTCTTTTTCAAATACATCAACACCAGCTCCAAAAATTTTTTTATTTTTTAAAGCTTCATACAAAGCATCTTCATTAATTATACCGCCTCTTGCTGTATTAATTAAAATTAAATTTGATTTAAAGGTTTCAAATTGATCAAAAGAAATCAAATTTTTAGTTTCTTCATTTAAAGGTAAATGTATACTTATATAATCAGCAATTTTAAAACCTTCTTCTTTATTGATTGGAATACATTTATTATTTTTTATTTCTTCATCCGAAAGAAAAGGATCATGCACATAAATTTCCATTTCAAACCCACTACATCTTTTTGCTAGAGCTTTTCCAATTCGACCAAAACCAAGAATTAAAATTTTTTTATTATAGAGTTCAAAGTAGTTGGGTAGATTACCCTTTTCTTGAAATTTACCTAATTTAACTAATCTATCTGATTCAAAAATATTTTTTGTTAAACAAAGCATCATTGTCATTACATGTTCAGCCACGCTGGTCGCATTTGCTCTTCCAGTAATAGCCATAGCTATCTTATTGTTATTTAAATATTCAATATCTACATTGTCATAGCCAACCCCATGCCTTGCAACAATTTTTAAGTTCTTTGCTTGAGAGAGAATATTTCTATTTATTTCCGCCGTTCTTACAACAATACCATCCACATCTCTTAATTTTTCTATTAGATGATTTTCATCAATATTATTAGTGACAAAGTATTCAATATTATTTTTATCAAATATCTCATATCCACTTGGATGAATTTCACCAACAACCCCAACTTTCATGAATAATTTTATATTCTAAAATATTAGAAAAATAAATTGTTTAACTCTTTAAATTATTTTTTTATTATAATAGTATCTATTTTTTTTGCGAAAGGAACATATGAAAACAGTTAGAATGTCTTGTTCACATGCATTAATTAAATATTTAACTATGCAAAAAATTTTAATTAATGGAAAAAAAGAACCACTATTTCCAGGTGCTTTCGGTATTTATGGCCATGGTAATGTTGCTTGTATTGGACAAGCTATGGAAGAGTATCAAAATGAACTTCCTGGATACAGAGGTCATCATGAACAAAATATGGCACTAACAGGTATTGCATATGCTCGTGCCAAAAGAAGACAACAAATATTTGTAGCAACTTCATCTGTTGGACCTGGTTCTACTAATATGGTTACAGCTGCTGCAGTTGCTTTAAGTAATAGACTTCCAATTTTACTTTTACCAGGTGATACATTTTCTAGTCGTTTTCCAGATCCTGTTTTACAACAAGTAGAACATTTTAATTCTCCTTCAGAAACTCAAAATGATTCATTTAAATCTGTATCAAGATATTTTGATCGAATTACTAGACCTGAACAAATTTTAACATCTTTACCTCAGGCAATTAATGTAATGCTTGATCCTGCAGACTGTGGCCCAGCAGTAATTTCTATGTCTCAAGATGTTCAAGGAGAAGCTTATGATTATCCTGAAATCTTTTTTGAAGAAAAAATTCATGAAATTAGAAGAATTCATCCTGATCCAAATCAAATACAAAAGGCAGCTGATAAATTAAAACAATCTAAACAACCAATTATTATTTCAGGTGGAGGTGTTTTATATTCAGAAGCAGAAGGGGAGATTTCTGCTTTTGCAAAAAAACATAATATTCCCGTAACAGCAACTGTGATGGGTATTGGTTGTATGAAAAAAGATGATCCTTATTATATAAGTGCAATTGGATGCTTAGGGGAAGGCTCATCTAATAACCTTGCTACTGATACGGATTTAGCACTAGCTGTGGGAACAAAGTTAGGAGACTTTACAACTGGCTCGTGGACTAATTTTGAAAATGAAAATTTTCAACTTATATCAATAAATACTTCACGATTTGATACTACAAAACATCGCGCTACTCCTGTTGTAAGCGATGCAAAAATTGGACTTCAAGAATTATCAAAAGCATTAGGAGATTGGAAAGCACCAGATAATTGGTACCAGCGTTCAATTGAGGAAAGAAATAAATGGGATGAATATGTTACCAAAGAAAGTGGACCAACAAACCAAGAATTACCATCCTATGCTCATGCTGTAGGTGCAGTTTATAGAAATTCAGACCCATCAGATATTGTAGTGACTGCAGCTGGAGGATTAGTTGGCGAAGTGGTTCAAATATGGAAACCTAAAGAACTAAATACTTTTGAAACTGAATGGGGTTTTAGTTGCATGAGTTATGAAATATCGGGAGCACTTGGAATTAAAATGGCAAAACCTGAACAAGATGTAATTGTATTTGTAGGCGATGGCTCATACCTCTTACAAAATAGCGATATCTACAGTTCAGTTTTATATGATAAAAAATTAATTATAGTTGTTTGTGATAATGGTGGTCATATGGTTATTAATAGATTACAACTAGCTAAAGGTGGCAATGAATATCTTTGCAATCTCAATGCTGCAAGAGCGACAAATGTACAGTTTGTAGATTTTGAAGCTCACGCAAAAAGTATGGGGGCAAATGGTGAGACTGTTAAATCTATTGCAGAGTTAGAGACCGCTTTTAAAAGAGCAAAAGAATCAGACAAAACATACGTAATTTCTATGAAAACAGATGGATATGAATGGTTAGAAGGAACAGCTTTTTGGGAAAGCCCAACACTTGAAGTGGATAACACCGAAGGTAAGAAATCAGCTCTTAACGAATTTTTAGAAGGAAAAAATAAACAACGTAAGGGCGTATAAAAAAATAAATCTCTTTTTCTAAAATTTAAAAATTGTATGAGTCAAAACAAGCCTATAATTTTATTAGATCCATATCCAAGAACAATGGATCTACTTTTTTCTAAAGAAAATTTAAAATACTTAAAAAATAATTTTAAACTTATTACTGCTCCAAATAAAAATAAAAATAATTTTTATGAAAAAAATTTACCAAAGGCAGATTATATCTTTGGGCAACCCAATTTACCTTCATCTTTAATTTCTAAATCCACAAAACTTAAAGCAATATTTAATGTAGAGAGCAATTTTATGGACAATATGGATTATGATTATTGTTTTAGAAAAGGAATACATGTTTTAGCAACATCTCCTGTATTTGCTCAACCTGTTGCTGAAATGGCAATGGGTCTTACTTTATCGATAGCCAGAAGCATTCATATTGCTCACTCAGACTTTATTTCAAAAAAAGAAAAATATGGTGGTGCAATAAGCCAAAATAATTTTTTAATAAAAAATAAAACATTTGGTTTAATTGGATTTGGTGATTTAGCTAAATCACTCACGCCTATACTAAAAGCATTTTCTAATAATATTATGGCTTATGATCCCTGGATCCCAAATAAAGAAATTGAAAAATTTGATGTTAAGCCAACCAGTTTAAATTCATTACTTAAAAATGCTGACATCATTTATGTATTAGCTTCTATTACTTCTTCTAATGAATCTATGATTAATAGCTCTAAACTTAAATTAATAAAAGATGGATCAGTGTTTGTCTTAATGAGTAGAGCAGCCATAATAAATTTTGATGATTTTTTTAATTTTTTAAAAAATAGAAATGTGTTTGCTGCCATTGATGTTTTTCCACAAGAACCATTTCCTAAAAATCATAAATTAAGAAAACTCAAAAATGTAATTTTTTCTCCACATAGAGCTGGCGCATTAGACAGTGCATTTAAAGAGATGGGTGAATTAGTAATTCAAGATTTAAAACTTATTTCTAAAGACCTGCCTCCTAAATTATGCAAAAAAGCTGAAAGAGAAACTGTTAAATATTTACGCTCAAAACCAGTTGATATTAATTAAAAATTATTTAAAAATGCAGTATGTCAGATAACTTAGTACTTGAAGCTAAATCAGTTTCGAAATTTTTTGGTACTATTACAGCTCTTCAAAATGTAGATCTTAATTTAAATAAAGGTGAGGTTCTTGGTGTCGTCGGCGATAACGGTGCTGGGAAATCTACATTAATGAAAGTTTTATCAGGATTATATAAGCCAAGCGAAGGTTCACTTTTTTTTGATAAGGAAAAAGTAACTTTAAATAGTCCCAGAGACTCACAAAATTTAGGCTTAGAAATGGTATATCAAGATTTAGCGCTAGCTGGGAATCTCCCTATCGGTGATAATATTTTTCTAGGAAGAGAACCAACAAGAAAACTTGGTCCTTTCAATTTTTTAGATCATAAAAAAAGAAAACAGTTAACCGAAGAACATCTTGCAAAACTAAAAATAAATGTAAAAAGTGCTGATCAAAAGGTTGAAGAATTATCAGGTGGACAAAGACAGGCAGTTGCAATTGCTAGAGCTACAGCTTTTAATGCAAAAATTGTTTTGATGGATGAGCCAACAGCAGCACTTGCTGTTAAGGAAGTTGGGAAAGTTTTAGACTTAATTTTAAATCTTAAAAAGTTAGGTGTTAGTGTAATAGTAATTAGCCATCGAATGGATGATATTTTTACTGTTTGTGATCGTGTAATGGCACTTTTTCAAGGAACAAACTTCGCTGAATCAGAATTAAAAAACACTTCAAGGGACGAAGTGATTGGATGGATCATGGGGAAAAAAGATTAATGGATAAGAATCAAGAATCTTTATTTGTCAGACTTATTCCTTTTTTTGAAAGATATGGAATCTTATTACTTATCCTAATAATGATAGCTGTTTTGCATTTGTTGCAACCTGATGTTTTTTTATCATGGAGAAATGTAACAAATATTTTTAAACAAGTTTCTTGGCAGTCTATGTTAGCGCTTGGTGTCTTTATGGTCATTGTAACTGCAGGTATAGATCTATCAGTCGGTTCAATTATTATGTTATCATTAATGGGGCTTGCTATTGCTTCAAAAGCAGGAATGCCCTGGTACGTTGTCATGTTAGTTGCACCGGCAATAGGATTTTTGTGTGGTATGTTTAATGGTATTGGAATTACCTTACTTCGAATGCCTCACCCATTCATAATGACACTTGGGACACTTTATATATTTAGAGGTATTGGAAATCTTATATCCGGAGGTGTGCCAATAACAGGCTTTGCTGAACAGATAAGAGTTATTGGAAATGGTAAAATTAAGCTAGATGCATTTTTTGGAGAAGGGGCTAGAGAGTATATACCTACAAGTTTAATTTTAATGATTGTTATATTCTTTATCTTTTGGGTTTTTTTAAATCACACACGAATAGGTAAATGGATTTATGCGATTGGAGGTAATCCAGGAGCAGCAAGAGCAGCAGGTATTAATGTAGACCGAATTTTAATCGTAGTCTACACCCTTTGTGGTTTCTTGGCTGGTATTGGAGGCTTAATTTTAGCTGGAAGAACGAATTCCGCTTATCCAAATGCTGGTTTACAATCTGAGTTGGATGCTATTGCAGCTGTCATTATTGGTGGAGCCAGCTTCTTTGGGGGCAGAGGAACAGTTTTAGGTGTGTTTGCCGGAGTCATGATTATGGGTATACTCCGAAATGGTCTAAATTTAATGAATGTTAGTGTTTTCTGGCAACAAGTTTTGATTGGTTCCATTATTATTTTGGCCGTTTATATTGATGTTCTTAGAAGACAACTTGCGACCAGAACATAATATTAAAAAATAATCACTTTCTGACAAACAGTCACTTGATTAGATTTCATTTTTCATTAATGATTAAAAAAAATTTTAGGAGGAAAAATGAAATTTTTTATTTCTTTAATTACTACTTCTGTATTGTTTTTTTCAGGTAGTTTGCTAGCAGGCTCACACGCAAAAACAATAATGCTAAGTACTAAAGGACCAGGTGCTGGAAACCCTTTTTGGGCTTCAGTTGAAGCTGGTGCTAAAGATGCTGCTGAAGAGTTTGGTGTAAACCTAATCATACTTTCACCACCACAAGAAAGTGATGTTATGGCTCAGGTAGCACAAATTGAAGACCAAATTGCAAAAGGTGTAGACGGTATAGCGATTGCACCAACTGACCCTAACGCAGTTGCACCAATTCTTGATGATGCAATGGCTTCAGGTGTTCCAGTTGTATACATTGATACCAACGGAATTAATGAAGGTGTAACTTTCATTGGGACAAACAATATTAATGGTGCTGCTTTAGCTGCTCAATACATTTGTGATAATGTTCCAAGTGGTTCTGATGTTGCAATTCTTCAAGGAATGATAACTCAAACTACTGGTCAGCACAGAGCTGAAGGATCTAGCAAAGGTCTTAAAGCATGTGGTATGAATGTTGTTGCTGAACTTCCAGCTAACTGGGATACTGCACAAGGTATGTCAGTAACAGAAGATATCATCACTGGTAACCCAAATCTAAAAGCAATCTTTGCTTCTAATGATAATATGGGTCTAGGTGCTATCCAAGCATTAAAAAATGCAGATATGCTAGATGATGTTGTAGTTGTTGGATTTGATGCTAACCCTGATGCTGCTGCAAGTGTAATGGCTGGTGAAATGTCAGCAACTATTGCTCAATTCTCATACAATATGGGATACATGGGTGTAGAAAATGCACTTAAATTAGCTAATGGTGAGAGTATTCCAGATAACATTGATACTGGAACTGTATTAGTTACTAAAGAAAACGCTGCAGACTTTATGTAGGTCTAAGCAAAATTATTTTTAAAAGGCCGTAATTTTTTACGGCCTTTTTTTTTACTATTCCATTTTTTACAATTGATTTATAGAAACAATTTATGAAAAATATTGGTCTAATTGGTTGTGGTAATATCGCAGAGACCTATTTCCGGGCTCAGGAATATTTTAACAATATAAATTTTGTTGCTTGTGCTGATATTAATTTAGATGCCGCTAAAAAAACAGCTGATCAATATAATATTATTCCTTTATCAGTTGATGAAATACTTAATGACAAGAATGTAGACATCATTCTTAATCTCACAATTCCCCAAGCGCATTATGAAATATCTAAAAGAGCTCTTGAGGCAAACAAACATGTTTATTGTGAAAAACCAATGAGTGTTAAGTTTGATGAAGCAAAAGAATTATTAAATTTAGCAAAAAAAAATAGTCTCTACATTGGGAATGCACCCGATACTTTTCTAGGAGGAGGAGGACAGCTTACTAGAAATTTAATTGACAATAATGATATTGGACAAGTTCTTACCGGGAATTTTATTTTTGCTTTTCCAGGCGTTCAAGATTTTCATCCAAGTCCTGAGTCTTGGTTTCAAGAAGGAGGAGGACCGGTAATAGACATGGGTCCATATTTTTTTACCACCCTTGTTAATCTTCTAGGTCCGGTAAAAAATATAAGAGGAAGAGGAGCTAAATTTTCTGATAAAAGAGAATACAAAGCTGGTCCAAAAAAAGGAGAAACTTTTAATGTTGAAATTCCAACTTCTTATATGTTTAATATTGAATTTCAAAATAAAGCTATCATTCAAGGTTTCATTTCATTTGATGTTTTAAATCATAAACGTAATCATATGGAGCTTTATGGAACAAAAGGTTCAATAGTAGTTCCTGATCCAAATATGTTTGGTGGTCCAGTTTCCATATCTGGTGAGTTTGGATCTGAATGGAAAGATATTAGCGTCGAAGATAAACCCCTTGGAAAAACAAATATTGTTAACCATAGTGGAAGAAGTAATGAGGCGCCTGAACAAGCAAACTACAGGGGTATTGGGTTAGCTGAAATGATTGACGCTATCGAAAATAATAGAATGCATAGGTGTAATGGAGAACTTGCTCTTCACGTTTTAGATGTAATCGAGTGTGCTATGATTTCTTCAATTTATAAAGTGGAAGTAGAGCTCCGTTCTTCGTGTGTGAAGCCTGAACCAATGCATGACGATTTCATAAGGCAAATCTTAAAAAAAATATAAATTTTGCTTAGCTATTGATTAGTGCGATAATTTTACAGCCTAATTCCTAATATTTCTTCTTGTTTTACATACCCATTCTTGCTAGGAAAATATTATTTATAGGAGGAATGCATGAAAAAAATTGCTTCAATTATTCTTGCCTCTGTAGCGCTTTTTGCTACTTCAGCGAAGGCAGAATACAAATTTAACTTCGTAATGCACAGTGATACGAACAATGCTTTCTGGGCAGCTGTTCACAAAGGTTTTAAAGATGCTTGTGCACAAATTAATGCTGATTGCCAAATGTTAACTCTTTCAGGTGATGGAGACCAACAAGAGCAATTACAAAACTTAGAGTCTTCAATAGCTCAAGGTGTTGATGGTATCGTAACTACAATTACTAACCCAACTATCTTTGATGCTGCAGTTGATGAAGCATTAGCTGCTGGTATTCCAGTAATTACAGCTAATACTGATGATCCAGAAGGTGCTGCTGGTAGTAACAGACTAGCATATGTTGGACAAGACTTAGAAGCAGCTGGTTATGAATTAACAGCTAATCTTTCTGAAATGTTTCCTGATGGAGATATTCACGTTCTAATCGGTGTTGCAGACATGAACCAATCATGGGCATACACTAGAGGAAACGGTATTGCACGTTTCATGGAAGATTACAAAGCAGCTAACCCTGATAGAAAAGTAACTTATGAGAAAATCGAGTCAGGTCTAGATCTTTCAACTGTTGGAAACAGAGTTGCAGCTTATGTTCAAGCTAACCCAAATACAACTGCATATCTCGATGTAGGTTTCTGGGAAGCTGGTGCAGCTGCAGCAGTAAGAAACTTAGGTTACGGACCTGGTGAAATACTTCTTGCTGGTTTTGACTTAGTTGACGTAGTTTTCGAAGAAATGGACAAAGGTTATGTTCAACTAACAGTTGACCAACAACCATACTACCAAGGTTACATGTCAGTTCACCAATTATACTTAATGAACAAGTATGGTTTAAGTGCACTAGATATCAACACTGGTAAAGCTATGATTGGTCCTGATGATGTTGAAACAATCAGATCATTCAAAGGAATGTCAGTTAGATAAATATCTTAACCAGGCTCTTTAAATAGAGCCTGGTTTTTTTTAAAATAAAAAAATATGAGTAAAAATTTTAGTCTTAGAAGTTTATTAGTAAGACCAGAAGTAGCAACCTTCTTAATGTTCCTAGCAATAATGATTGGATTTTATATTGCTAATGAAAGATTTTTAGATGCAAGAAATATAAGAATAGTTATGGGTATTACACCCGAATATATTATTGTTGCTATTGGCATCGCAATATTAATGATCTCAGGTGAATTTGATTTATCTGTAGGCTCTGTTTTTGCATTAGTCCCAATGACTATTGTACAAATGGTGCATCAAGGGATACCACCTTGGTTCGCTATTTTTCTAGGATTAATGATTGGTATTATTGTTGGTTTTGTTAATGGATTTATTACCTTAAGATTTGGAATCCCTTCTTTCATCGCAACTCTTGGAATGCTCTATATTGCTAGAAGTCTTACAACTGTAGCTACTGCAGGATTTCCACCACCATTTCCTCATATTTTACCAAATGAGTTATTCGTTTATCAATTTGAGTTATTTAGAGCTTCCTTGTACTGGGCTCTTTTAGTTGCCGTAGTTTTAGGTGTTATGCTTCACAGAAGTAATGTTGGTAACTGGATCTATGCAACTGGCGGAGATCAAAACGCAGCATCTTCAATGGGAATAAAGACTGGAAACGTTAAAATGTTTTGTTTCATCTTATGTGGTTTTTTAGCTGGCTTTGCTGGAATGATTCAAACATTTAGATTGGAAGCACCATTACCATCTCAAGGATACTTATTAGAACTAGAGTCAATTGCTGCAGCAGTTATTGGTGGTGTTAGTTTATTTGGAGGTATCGGAACAGTTTTTGGTGCCGTTATCGGTGCAATACTAATAAGATTTTTAGAAAGTGGAATCATTATGGCTAGAATAGATGCGGAATGGTTTAGAGCAGGTTTGGGCTCTTTAATTATCATAGCCGTAGTGTTTAATACTTATATAAGTAGAAGAGCGACACGAATTGGTCAAAACAAGGCAAAGGATTAAACATGGAAGATATAATAGTTTGTGAGGGTCTAAACAAATACTATTCAGGAGTTCATGCTTTAAAAGATTTAAGCTTAAAGATAAAAAAAGACTCTGTTGTTGGTCTTATTGGAGACAATGGTGCTGGTAAATCAACATTAATTAAAATTTTATCTGGTGCACATCAACCTGATTCAGGTCACATATATTTTGAAGGTAATAAGGTTAAATTTAAATCTACAAAAGAAGCAATGAATTTAGGTATTGAAACAATTTATCAGTATTCAGCTTTGATCCCTGAAATGTCTATTGCAAGAAATATTTTTATTGGACGTGAACAAACTCAATATAATGTTGGCAATTTTGGTTTGATGAAAACTAAAACCATGCAGGACGATGCTATGAAAGCATTAACAGATGTAGAATTGCATCTTCGATCTCCAGATACACCAGTTAACCAATTATCCGGAGGTGAAAGACAAGGTGTTGTCATTGCAAGAGCAATGTATTTTAAATCAAAAGTTTTAATATTAGACGAACCAACAAACCACCTATCAGTAAAAGAAACAAATAAAGTACTAAGGTTTGTAGAAGGATTAAAAAGCCAAGGCGTGACATCAATATTTATTACTCATAACTTGAGTCATGTGTATCCAATTGCTGATCATTTATGTGTAATGGCAAGAGGTGAAAAAATTGCTGATTTGGATAAAAAGGATACAACAATAGATCATCTCACTGATTTATTAGTAAATGGATAATTTTGGGAGGAATTATGATTAGTGATGCGCAAATAAAACAATACAACGAAGAAGGTTATACGATCGTTGAAAATGTTTTTAGTATGGATGAGTTAAATCCAATATTAAATGAATTTGAAGAAATTGTTGATGATTTTGCAGAAAAAGCTTTTCAAGCTGGAAAAATTACAAACAAACATGATGATAAAGATGTTTTTAAAAGACTAGCTGCTCTCGAAAGAGATTTCAAAGGTTCTTCGGTTTTAATTCATCATAGAGGTGAATTAAAACCAGCACTTGCTAATTTATGGGGATCAAAAAAACTTTTAGATATGGTTGAAAATTGGGTTGGCAAAGATATTTCTGGTCATCCAGTTTGGAATATTAGATCTAAAACACCTCAGACAGCTAGGATGACAGTTCCATGGCACCAAGATTCTGCTTATTTAAAAGATGGAGCAGAAAAAACCACTCAGCCTGCTGCGTGGATTCCATTTCTTGATGTAAATAAACATAATGGATGCATGCAAGTTGTTCCTGGGGGACATAGACCTGAAAGAGTTTTGAATCATAAATTAGAAAAGAAAGATGGTTCAGTAAAAGATTCTTGGTATTTATTTATTGAAGACAAAGATATTCCAGAGGAGAAAGTCGTTACTTGTGAAATGAAGGCTGGTTCAGTTTTATTTTTACATCAATTAGTTCCTCATCGATCACTTGAAAATTTATCTGAGGATGTAAGATGGAGTGTTGACCTAAGATTTCAAAATCCAAAAGATGAAGCTGGTTTTCATACTGGTTTGGTTGATCCAATCATAATGAGAAAATCAGAAGACCCAAGCTATACAGCTGATTGGGATTCTTGGTTTAAAGGTTATGAAGAAGAACACACTAAATTTAGAGGGACTTCAAAAAAAGACCAATTTGACTCCACAGTTGATGGGTCATGGTTAGATCGTTGGGATAATTAATTTAATTATCAAGCATGGAAGTTAATCTCGATGATTGGTACAGACCAGAAGTCGAAAGAAAAAAATTAAAAGCCTTAAGTAAAAGAAGAGATCTACCTGGACTAATCCATTTCTTCTTTTATTTTTTATCTTTATTTATTTCAGGATATTTAGCATACATTACTTTAGGTACGTGGTGGACATATCTATTCTTTTTTATTTATGGTACAATTTATGCTTTCAGTGTTGCGAACTGGCATGAAACTGTTCATCGAACTGCATTCAAGACTCGTTGGATAAATGAATTTTTTTATCACATCAGTTCTTTCATGTGTGACTTTGAAGGTTTTAGATGGCGTTGGAGTCATACTTTTCATCATTCAAAAACATTACAAACAGAAGATGATTATGATCACGAAATACAAGTATCGAGACCGATAGAATTACTTGCATTCTTTTTGAATTTTATACCTCTTACAGATTTATTATACCCACGTAAATTAATTAAGTTTGAAGTTCTAAAACATGCTTTTGGAAAATTCACTCCAGTTATTGATATAACTGCACCTAAAGAAGAAAAGAAAAAAATTCTTTGGAACTCAAGATTATATGTCTTTATTTGGTTATCAGTCATTACATATTCTTTTTACATAGGTTCTTTTTTACCAATAATTTATATTATTTTACCAACATATATTGGGAAGCCAATTTGGTTTGCCGTAAATGTGACTCAACACCTAGCTGCTAAAGTTGACACAAAAGATCACCGCTTAAGCACTTACTCTGTGAGAATAAATCCAATATTAAGTTTTTTATATTGGCATATGGAATATCATTTAGAGCATCATATGTTTCCTATGGTGCCTTCATACAATTTAAAAAAATTACGAAAAGAAATTGATAAAGAATTGCCACAACCGTTTACAAGTCTTTTTGATTTTTATAAAAAAGTTTTGCCAGCTGTTATATCTTTGGCTACTGATCAAAATAAATATTATAAAGTTAAATTAAATAATTAAACTACCAAGAACCAGAATTTTCCATAGACTTCCATGGTTCTTGTTCAGGTAAAGATTCCCCTTCTTGTAAAATCTCAATGGAA
>CABYTX010000011.1 GCA_902522015.1 uncultured Alphaproteobacteria bacterium | reverse complement strand
TTCAAAATTTATGTATTGAATATTATATTTATAAAGTAAATTTATCTCTTCATTAGAAATTTGAAAATTTTCAATTTTTTCACGAAGTAATTCCTCTAAGATATTCTTTCTAATTAAATCTATTTTAATATTAAAATAAATATCTTCTATATTTGTTTGATATTTATTTTTTTTATTATTTTTAATATTGTTATTATTTGCAGTTTTATAAATTTCATTAATTTCTTTATCAAATTTACTTTTTATTCCCATTTTTTTATAATGTTCATAAAAAAGACTTACAGAAATTAAATCTTTTAAAATTCTTTCATCTGATAAATTATCATCAGTACCAATAAAATCTAAATATTGAATTCTTTTTCTATAATCTAATGAAGTATAGGCATTTCCATTAATTTTGAATAATATCTTATTCTCTAAACTAAAACTATTTTTTGAATTAAATATCAAAATTAAAATTATAGTAAAAAATACAAATATTATATTATCTATTATTCTCAAATTTATCATTATCAATATCAAAACTTTCCCATTCTATTTCTTGTTTATCATTTTCTGATACAGCTAAGTTTGTAGACTTATAACTTCCAATATTCTTAAATGAAAACATCAATGTTAATAAATCCTGTGGTTTTAATTCATCCTCTTCATATGATTTTCTTGTAAAATCTAAATTAATTCCAAAACATTCATCAAAGTAACTATATCCAATAGTATACTCTGTATTTATTTCTTTTTTTAAATCATACAATCCTGAAATATTAATGTTTGAAAATCTTCGAATTTTCCTACTTAAAAATGAATAGTTTAAAGTCTCTATATCATTAGAAATTATATTATTAACTTTAGAATTTTGATCTAAATAAGAAAAATTTAAATCACCAAATATTGTTTTTGAATTTAGATCAATATTTTGTTTTTTTAAATAAGAATTACTTAAATCATATCTAAAATTATATGATAGTTCATTTAGATTTAAATATTGAAATGAGCCTATCAAATCACTTAAATTTTCTTCGTTACCTTGCTCTCTATGAAAATTACTATTATCTGTAAATTCATATGATTGTGAAATAGATGATCTAAATCTCTCCGTATAGCCATTTAATCCATATGTTATTCTCTTTGAGTTATCCATTTTATCGTTACCGCTAAATCTATTTAACTGATATATGTTTTCTATACTGAAATCATTATTTGTTGAATCCTCATTTGACAGATTATTACTGTTTGAGATGCCTGGAGTTAATATCAAACTTATTTTTGGATTTATCGTGAGGTTTTTGAAATTATTTTTAAATTTAAAAGGTGTTTCACTTGATATTCCAAAAATTGGAAATAATCTATAATATGTTCCAGTTATATAATTATTGCTATCAATTTGTTTTTTTTCAGTATTAAAAATTTGATTATATACTTCAGTATCAAAATTAATTAAAGATTTATAAAAAATATTTCTTTTTTGAAAATTGTATTTATGAGAAATTTTTTGCTGCCTCTTAGCATGAATTAATGAACTTTTTACTCTAAAAATATTATAAAAATCATAGGTAGAATAAGATGTGTTGCCAAATTTATTTGAATAGCCTGTAAAATATTTAAATTTAGGCAATACTATAGGTAATATTTTATTATCTTCATTTTTTTGATTTGTTTGATAATAATTCATACTAACTTTAAAATAATCATCTATTTTATTTAAATTAAATCCCTCTAAATTAATGTTAGTTGACAAGGAGTTAGTATAACTTAATTCATTGTTTGGTTTTGTAATTTGAATATAACTTTTTGATGTTTGTAAAGCTGAGTCAATTTTAATTCTATATTTTTCATTTAAATTTTTATCAAAGTTAGTTATTAAACTTGCATCATTTAGCCAACTATTATTGTTTTGCTCTTCAAAATTTGAGTCAAAAGTTAAATCAGTTCTAAAATTTCCACCAGAAATAATTTGATTATAATCAAATATAAATCTTTGCGATGAATCTACTCCTCCACCATAGTGAATAATAGGTGTAAAAAGTAGTTCTTTATCTTCAGATATATTAAAATAATAAGGTAAAGATGTTGATTGAGATGTTTTTGTATCAAAAAAATTAAAAGATATTGAAGGTGAAAGAAAACCAGATTTTCTTTCCTTTCTTAAAGGTGATGGAGTTACGATATAAGGTATATAAAAAACTGGTGTATTTATAACTCTCATTTTAGAATGTTTTTGATATAAAAATAAATTTTTATTATCATGTAATATTTTTTCTCCTTCAAGTTGCCAAGTTGGACAAATGAAATTAGCAATTTTAACTCTTGAATTACATGGAGAGTATACGCCTTTTGAAATAATATCTATGTGACCGTCTCTTTTAATTTTTTTACCAATTATTCTTGAACCATCATTTAATTTAATTTTTGGATCTTCAAATTCAGCAATATTTAAATTTTTAAGAAAAAAACCATTTTTACCTTCAAAATAATTATTTTTTTCATCTTTAAATATAAATTCTAATGGAAGAATAATTTTCTCATTTATTTTATCGTATATAATTAATTCTGAAATTATTAATTTATTTTCTTGAAATATTTTAGCATTTCCTTTTGCAATTATATTTTCTTCTTCATCATATGATATAGAGTCTGCATAAATTAAAATTTCTTTAGCAAAATTAAAATTAGGTATAATCAAAAAAAATAAAATTAATAAATATTTTGTTTGAATAAATATTTTATTTTTAATCATTCTCAATTCTTATTATTTGATAAAGTCCTATGATAAACGGAATTAAAAAAATTATTAAATATGATAGAATAAAATTTAAAGATAAAGAAATAGTTAATTTTGATATAATTTCTTTGATTAAGAACATAATAAAGCCAATTGAGATGGCAACAAATAAAACTTTAAAAAAGTTTTCATTCCTTTGAAACTTACTTGTAAAACCAAGTATTACAAAAGCTAGCACTACAATAAAAATTGGTTTTAATATTTCAGATAAGTAATATAACCCTATTTCTGGAGAATATAAATTAAATTTTTCTAGTGTTTTTGAATGACTTAAATATTTGTAGAAAGGTATTAATTTATACTTTGAAACAGAATTAATTATATTTTCTTTATTAAAATTAATTTTTAAATTATAATTTTTTAAATTTTTATATTCTTCATTTTTAAAATCATAAAATTTTACATCATTTAGTAAAAAATAATTATCTTTAAACTTTCCTTTTTCTGCAAGAATAAATTTATTTGTTTCTTTACTTACAAATAAGATTTGGATATTACTTGCATCCATATCTTTTAAATCTATGTTCTTAATGTTAATGAAATTTGATCTTTCTTGATCTACTTCATTTTTGATCCACATCTCATTATCAGATATTTTTATTGAATATAAACTATTTTCTTTGTGCTCTAACTTAGAGTCATATCTCGTTTCCATTATTACAGATATTGGGTTTATAATAAATAAAAATAATAATCCTATTATAAAAATTGCAGTAGCAACTGGTAGAAAGATATCAATCATTGAATATCCTAAATTCCTCATAGACACAAATTCATTATTATTAATTAAATTTCTAATTAGAAAAGAAACACTAATGATGGTAACAAATGGAATTATTTCATTTAATATTGATGGAAATTTTAAGAATGAAAGATAGAGAAAATTAAAAAAAGTTTTATTATCTTCTGATATTATTCTAGATAATTCTAAAAGATTAATTAAAATTATAAAAATCGAAACAATAAAAAAATTTATAACTAAATATTTATTTGTAAGCATAAATAGATATTTATTTATTTTATTCATATTTTTTTTTCATATTAGTAAAAAATAAAGACAGAAACACTATAATTAAAATAAATAAAGAGTAATTAATTATAGTTATTTGAGAATTTTTTAAAATTTGATTTATTATTAAAATGCTTATACAAGATAATGAAAAATATATATTATTATTAGTATCAAGTTTTAATTCTTTTAAATTATTTTTATAAAATAAATAAATGACATATAAAATTAAAATTATATCAAAGAATTTAAAGCAAA
The DNA here is from genome assembly GCA_902522015.1 of uncultured Alphaproteobacteria bacterium. Taxonomy (GTDB): domain Bacteria; phylum Pseudomonadota; class Alphaproteobacteria; order HIMB59; genus CACPNW01. The sequence goes on along the minus strand of CABYTX010000011.1, from coordinate 30,310 downwards.
TATTTAAATAATTTTTAGATTTTAAATCATCAATGATAGTGAAAGTATTTTGATCAACAACTTTGTCATCATTAATAATTTTATTATCAATTTTAAGAGTATAGTTTAGAAATTCTAATCTTTCTATTTCATTTTCATTATTGATACTTATTTTAAAACCATTTGTTAATTGGAAATTATATTTATTATCATTTAAAAAAATATTTCCTTTTTTTGCATAAATAATATTTTCTTTTTCATCTTTATAACTAATGAAAATATCTTGATATTCATTATTTTTTTTTGAAAAATCAAGTATTGTTGTTCTATTTAAATTAAGAAAATTAGAAAATGCCATTTTATTTAAATCCAATGTATTTCTTAAATCGTATTCTTTGACTTTATATTTTTCATAAATACTGGGTGCTAAATAAAAATTTAAGATCGTAAAAAAAACAATAATTGTAAAACAAAAAAAAATTAGAGTTTCTTTAAAAGGTTTAAGCCCAAATCCAAGTGAAAAAATAGCTATTAATTCATTATCTTTTTTGAGTTTTATAAAACATAACAGTAGTCCAAAAATTAAAATAAATGGAATTATTATTGTTAAAATATTTGGAATTAAATAAAATGAAAGTAATAAAATTTGAATAAAATCTATATTAATAAAGTTTGTTACTGTGAGTAATCTTGTTACTTGCAACAGCCATCCAATTGATAAAAAAATAAAAAGTATAAGGAAAAAATATTTAAATATCTGATTAAATAGGTATAATTTTATTTTACTAGCAATCATTTTAATTTATTTCATAATTATTAAAAAATACTTATAATATATATAATCTAGATAATTAATTTAGTAATTTGATTTTATCAAAATATAGACAAAATCAAATTACTAAATTAAATGATATTGTAAATTAATATAAAGGATTATTATGGATAGAACTTTTTCAATTATCAAGCCAGACGCAACAAAGAGAAATATTACAGGTGCAATAAATAATATTATTGAAAAAAATAATCTGAGTATTGTTGCTCAGAAAAGAATTAAACTATCGAAATATAAAGCTGAAGGTTTCTATTCTGCCCATAAGGAAAAACCTTTTTTTAATGATTTGATTGAATATATGACATCTGGTGCTGTAATAGTACAAGTTTTGGAAGGAATGAATGCTGTTAAAAAGTATCGAGAAATAATGGGGGCTACAAACCCAGAAAATGCTGACGATGGAACAATAAGAAAAAAATATGCTTTAAATATTCAAGAAAATTCTGTTCATGGTTCTGATTCTGATGAAAATGCAAAAATTGAAATTGATTTTTTCTTTGATGAAAGTGAAATAATTAATAATTAAATAAAGAAAAAATAATTATTAAAATAATAAAAACAAATATGATTGTATAAATTGTTAATTTATTAAAAGTTTTCCATGTTTGTGCCTTATCTTTGGATATATTATCTTTATTGTAATCCATATAGGTATAATAATTAAAATAAAAATTTATACAATAATATAATGAGGTATTTAATTTTTATTATTATAATTTTTTATAATAATATTGTCTATTCAAATAATTTATTCGAAACAGCTTATCAAAATGTTGAATTTACATCAACGAATATAGAAAATGATAAAATTAGAGTAATTAATAAAATAAAAGTAAAAAGTTTATTATCTATTTTAAAAAAATCACTAACAAATGAATATTATATGGAAGTAAACTCATATCTAAATGAAGATTTAATCAATACTTTCATAAAAAATGTTATCATTACTGACGAAATCATAATAAATAATCAATATATTTCTAAAATTAAAATTAATTTTAGTAAGGATAAAATTATTAATTTTTACAGGTCAAAAAAAATTCCTTATGTTGAATACCATCCCAATAAATTTTTATTAATAATTTTTGAGAAAAATAAAATTAATGATAATTTACTAACAAAAAATAATAATTATTATAAATACTTTATTAATAATTTAAAAGATAATAATTTTTTTCAAATTCCAAACTTGGATATAAATGATCGATTTATCTTACAAAACAATCATGTAATAAATAAAGATTTAGAAAAAATTAAAAAATTTTTTAAAAAATATAATTCAGAAGAAAACATTATTGTTATTGCAGAATTAATTAATAATAATGAAGTAAATTATGATTTGATTTTATTTTCTGAAGATCAAATTATTTCAAAAAAACTTAAGTATAATAAAAAAGATATAGATATTTTTTTTAAAATTCTTGAAGATGAAACTTTAAACATATGGAAAAATATAAATCAAATACAGAATAAATTTGTTAATAGTATTAGTTGTAATATTAATTATTTTAATATGCTTGAACTTAAAGAAGTTAAAAGCAATCTAAAAAATGTATCATTAATAAAAAATTTAATTATAAAATCATTATCTTTCAAAAAAATTGAATACGATATTCAGTTTTATGGAAATCTAAACATTTTATTTAAAGTTTTAAAATTAAATAATTTGCAAATAACTAATAATTCAAATTTATGTACAATTAAATTAAAATGAGTAAACAAAAAAGTTTTAACTATAAATTTAGTCATGATCAGAGTGAATTAAATTTTTTTGTAAATAAAACAAATTTTTATGCATTCAACGATTTAATAAATAATAATTCTAAGTTTTCATATTTATATGGTCCAAATAAATCTGGAAAATCATATCTTGCAAATATTTGGCTAAAAAAAAATAATGCTATTAAATATAAAAAAAATTATAAAGAGATTTTGAATTCAAAAAAAAATATTTTAATTGACAATTTTCTTTTTTTTAATGAAGAAAATATTTTTCATATTGTAAATAATTGTATTTTAAATAACTTTAAAATATTAATAACTTCAAATAAAAAAATTAATGAAATTAATTTTCAATACCATGATCTATCCTCTCGTTTAAAAACATTTACTAATCTCGAAATTGATCAACCTAATGATGAAATGCTCCTTACAATATTAACTAAATCATTAGTTGAAAGACAATTTATAATAAATTCTAAAGAAATTTTTGAATTTATATTACGTAGAGTTGATAGAAGTTACCAAGCTATTGACGATATTGTTAATAAACTAGATATTTTATCTCTAGAGAAAAAAAGGCAATTAACAATACCATTAATAAAGGAAATACTATAGATAGCTTTCAAAAATGAATAAATACAGATCACATTTATGCTCAGATCTATCAATTAATAATTTAGGCTCAAAAGTTACGTTATCTGGTTGGGCTGATACAATTAGAGATCATGGAAATTTACTATTCATAGATTTAAGAGATAATTATGGAATTACACAATGTGTTATCGATGGAACACATTCTCTATTTAATCAAATAAGTAAATTAAGTAACGAAAGTGTCATTACTATTTTTGGTGAAGTAGTTAAAAGATCTAATGATACAATTAATAATAACCTCAGAACAGGAGAAATTGAAGTTCAAATAGAAGATTTTAATCTGTTGTCCAAATCTGAAATTCTTCCTCTACCTGTTAATTCTGATATTGAATATGGTGAAGAGATAAGACTTAAATATAGATTTTTAGATTTAAGAAGAAATAAACTACACAAAAACATTATATTAAGAAGTAAAATAATATCCGACATTAGAAAGAAAATGATTGATAGAAACTTTGTTGAATTTCAAACTCCCATACTTACTTCATCATCTCCAGAAGGAGCAAGAGATTATTTGGTTCCATCTAGGATACATCAAGGAAAATTTTATGCTCTTCCTCAAGCACCTCAGCAATTTAAACAATTATTAATGATAGCTGGTTTTGATAAATATTTTCAAATTGCTCCATGTTTCAGAGATGAAGATAGTAGAGCAGATCGATCTCCAGGTGAATTCTATCAACTAGACTTTGAGATGAGTTTTGTAACCCAAGAAGATGTGTTTGACGCTATTGAGCCAGTTTTATTTGAAATATTTGATGAAAATAAGAAAAATAATGAAATTAAGGTAAGTCCGTTTCCATTTAGGAGAATACCTTATAATGAGTCAATGGAAGTTTACGGTTCTGATAAGCCTGATTTACGAAATCCACTTGTCATAGATGATTATACAAATGTGTTTAAAGGTTCAAATTTTAAAATATTTAGTAATCAAATAGAAAAAGGATCAGTTGTTAAGGGAATAATTGTTAAAAATACTGGCGATCAACCTAGAAGTTTTTTTGATAAATTAAACAATTGGGCAAGAGAAGAGGGTGCAGCTGGATTAGGCTATATTTCATTTACAGAAAATAGTTTTAAAGGCCCAATTGCAAAGAATTTAAATGAAGATCAATTATTATTATTAAAACTTGAAGAAAATGACTCAATATTTTTCATATGCGATAAATTAAAAGAGGCCCAATTATTTTCTGGTAAAGTAAGAGAAAAAATTTGTAATGATTTAAGTTTACTAAATAAAAATTCTTTTGAATTTTGTTGGATAGTTGATTTTCCAATGTATGAAATTGATGAAAAAACTAATAAAATACAATTTAGCCATAATCCTTTTTCAATGCCTCAAGGTGAGATGGAAGCTTTAGAAAAAAAAGATCCTCTTGATATAAAAGCATTTCAATATGATATTGTATGTAATGGTGTAGAGTTATCTTCTGGAGCAATTAGAAATCATAAACCAGAAATTATGTATAAAGCCTTTGATATAGCTGGATATTCTAAAGAAGATTTAGAAGAAAAATTTTCAGGCATGCTTAATGCTTTAAAATTTGGAGCACCTCCTCACGGCGGAAGTGCACCAGGTATTGATAGAATTGTTATGTTACTTGCTGATGAGCCTAACATTAGAGAAGTAATAGCATTTCCAATGAATCAACAAGCTATGGATTTAATGATGGACGCCCCCGCAAGTATCGATAAAGAACGATTAGAAGAATTAGGTATTAAATTAATAGATAAAAATTAATCCCGTTCCTAAAATTGCAATAATTGTTCCCACCCATGCACCAATAGAAGGGATTTTTTTTGTTAATATCCACAAAAGAAATAAAATCATTATTGGACTAGTTGAAGATAAAGTCGCAACAATACCTGCATCAGCTTTTTGTAATGCGATTAAAAGTAAACTCATACCTAAGGCCATACCTAAAAAGCCACTAAGAATTGATTGGTAAATAATTTTTAATGTAAGATTCACTTTTGTATTAAAAACTTCATAATTTAAAAAAAATGTAAATGATAAAAAAATACATGAAATAGTAGTTCTAATTGCTGCTGAAGCTATTGGATCTGCTCCATCTGATAATATAGGTTTCATCATAACCAATCCAATTGCTTGGCATAAAGCGGCTCCAATGGATAAAATAATTCCTATATAAAGTGAACCTTCTACTTTTTCCCATCTATGCTCAGATTCCTTTTTATCTCCATAGGAAATTGCAAAAACAACACCAAAAAAAACAACAAAACATCCAATAATACTAATAGTTGAAGCAAGTTCATTTAGAAAAAAAATATTAATTACTACAGTAAAAGGAGCAGCTAATGAAAATAAAATATTATTTCTTCTTGGCCCAATTTTTTGCAAAGCAATAAACAATAAAGTATCACCTAAAAATATCCCTATAATTCCTGAAACAATAATAATAGTTAAGTAATCAATACTAATTGTATTCCAAGTATTTATATAAAATGTGTAAGTAATTAACATTATTGATACAAAAAATAATCTAAGACGATTAAAGGCTAAACCTCCAATAGTTCTTGTAACATCTGCCGATACTAAAGATGCTACTGCCCAACAAAGTGCAGCACTCATTGCAATAAAATAATAATAGATCATATTATTTATTAAAATAAACTTAAAATAAATTTAATAGGTATTGATAAATACTCACCTAGGAGATGTTCTTGTAATGCAAATCTTTTAATTAGTCCTGTAGCCCTTAATATTGCATATATTACTAAAGCCCATAAATAAATTCCAAAAATAAAATTTATGTATGATATTATTTTTTTAAATTTGTTATAATAATTCATATGCAACCTAAATATTGGAATAAAGGTAAGATTTATCTATCAAATAAAGATAAAGTTTTGAAGAAATTAATTCAAACTTACAGGAATGAATATTTAAATCTAAATTCTAATTATTTTCATTCATTAATTAATTCAATAATCGGTCAACAAATATCAGTATCTGCAGCTGATTCGATGAAAACTAAATTTTTTAAACTTAAAAAAAATATAACACCACAAACTGTATCTAAATTACGTACTACAGATTTACGAAAATGTGGTCTATCAAGACAAAAAATTTTGTATATTAGAAATATTTCTAAATATTTTTTACAAAACAAGAAATTCATAAAAAATATAAATAAATCTTCTGAAGAAGAAATTTATAATAATTTAATTGAAATAAAAGGGGTAGGGAATTGGACTATTCATATGTTTTTAATGTTTAGTTATGGAAGTTCAAATATTTTTCCAACAGGTGATTTAGGGTTTTTAAAAGCCATTTCAAAACTTTATAAAGTTCAACTTCCTATAAGTGAAAGAAAGCTTAAATTGCTTTATAAAAAATGGAGTCCATATAGTTCACAAGCCACATGGTATTTATGGAGATCATTAGACCCCATTCCAGTTAATTATTGATATTTGCACCTTGCTCAATCCAAACTTTTAATATCTCTCTTTCATTTTTTGTAATACCAGTAAGATTATTCGGAGGCATAATCTCAGCATCAATAGCCTGAGCTTTGATTAATTTTATATTATTTACAATATCTTGCGCCGTGTCATATACAACTCCTTTTGGTGCCGCTTCAATACCTTCAAAAGTTGGGTATTTGGCATGACATGTTCCACATCTGTATTTAATTATATTTTGTACTTCATTGAAACTGACTAATTCTAAAGAAAGAGATGCATTTGCATCTTTTTTTTCAAATATTGAAAGACTACTTAAAGTCATTAAAAAAAACATGATTAAACCAGCTGATGGTAAAATCCAAAATTTATATTGTTTTTTATTTCTTAAATTAAAGTAATGGCGAGTTAAAATGCCAGCTATCGATATAACAGCTAAAATTAACCAATTATTTACAGCCCCATACGTAAAAGAAAAATGTGAGCTAATCATGATAAATAAAACAGGTAGTGTAAAATAATTATTATGTATTGATCTGTTTTTTGCTTCTAATGAAAGATTTAAATTTGGCTTTTGTTTGTTTTCAGCTGATGAAACAAGATTTCTTTGTGCGGGAATAATTACTCTAAAAACATTAGCCGCCATAATGGTGCCAATAATTGCTCCAACATGTATGTATGCAGCTCTTGATCCATAAATTTGAGTCAAAAAATAACTTAATAATATAAATAATAAAACACCAGTTGCAATCAAAGTTTGTTCATTATCTTTTAAAACATTTTTACAAAGATAATCATATAGAAGCCAAGATCCTATAAGTAAGAATATAGATATTAATATTGCTTGAAAGGGTGTTAATATAATACCGCTTGCTCCCAACATCATAGAGCTTGCATTTAAGTAATAAACTAAAATAAGTAGCACAAAACCACTTATCCAAGTTGCATACGCCTCCCATTTAAACCAATGAAGAACTTTTGGAAGTTTTTTAGGAGGTCCTTTTAATTTTTCAATTCTATAAAACCCACCTGAATGAACAGACCACAAATAACCATCAAGGTGTTTAAAATCTGGATCATCTCTTTCCAGTCTACTATCTAGCCAATTAAAATAAAATGATGTTCCAATCCATGCTACACCAACAATTATATGAACCCATCTAACAATTAAATGTAGCCACTCAGAATATACCGCAAATAAAGTTTCTGTTGGAACTCCTAAATTATAAAAAGCTGCGGTAAAAGCTATAACTATTGTGGTTGCAATTACAATATAGAGCCTTTGTTCTTTAGATTTTAAACCTGAAAATGCCCCAAGGATAAAAAATAATAATAATCCTAATAATGCTGATGCTGGTAGTGACAAAAGTAAATTATGAAAAAAGGTTTGGAAGTCATAAGATTGAACTGGTGCAACAATTTTAAGAAAAAATTCCATATTAATACCTTATTTTATTTTCTTCTTTTTCCCAAATTTTAAATGCTTTTATTGCTTCATCACGTGATAATTGACTAATAGGGATTTTTCTCTCTTTCATTTCAAGTGCCAGTTCATCATAAATAAACTTGTCATCAAATTTAATTTTTGCAGCATCTTCTCTAGAGTTACCATAATATACTTTGTCTATATGTGACCAATATATCGCACTCAAGCACATAGGACATGGTTCGCAACTGGAATACAATTCACAACCTTCTAAGTTAAAAGTATTTAATTTTTGACACGCATTTCTAATAGCAACAATTTCAGCGTGAGCAGTAGGATCATTATTAAATGTTACTCTATTTACTCCTTCTGCAATAATTTCATTATCTTTTACAATAACACATCCAAAAGGACCTCCATTATTTTTGACATTATCAATTGATAGTAAAATAGCTCTTTTCATAAAATCTATGTTTGTCATATAACTTTTTTAATTTTATTATTTGATAAATGCTTCAAGCTATTTTTTATTGATATTATTCGTGTAATTATTGAGAAAGCTATTTCATTCGGATCTTTTGAATTACCAATATCAATTCCAATTGGACACTCAATTTTATCAACTATTGATTTATTGTGACCATTATCAATCAATCTTTTATAAAACCTTTTTTTCTTTGTAAGAGATCCAATTAAACCAACAAAAGTATTATTTTTTTTCAAAATTTCATTTAATATTTTTAAGTCATAATCATGACTGTGAGTTAATACTATAAAATAAGAGTTATCTTCTAGTTTTGATACAATTTCCCAAGGTTTTTTTGAAAGTAAATAATTTATATCTTTGATATTTGTCATTTTTAAATAATCTTCTCTTGAATCAATTATAAAAGTATTAAAATTAATATTTTCTAATTTAGAAATTAACGCTTGACCAATATGTCCTGATCCAAAGATATATAAGTTAGGTTTTACATTATTAAAAATATATTCATCTTTTATTGCATCTTTGGAATTATTATGTAAGCTTAATTTAACTTGTACATATCCACCACAACATTGTCCAATTCCTGGTCCAAGTGGAATATTCATTACTTTTTTTGCTATATTACTATCTATTAATTTTCTCGCTTCATCGATAACTAAATATTCTAAGTTTCCGCCACCGATAGTTCCAAAGATAGTATCAGTTGAGATTAATATAATGTCATCTAAACTATTGGGCGATGATCCTTTAACTTCAATAATTTTAGCTTTAACTATTTTACTATTAAAATTTATATTTTTACTTAACTTTTTGAGATACATTTTAATGCAAACTTTTTAATATATTTTCAGCAGTAGCAGGTGCAATTAAATTTTCAGAATTTTTTCCTTTATTGGCATTATATACTGCGTCCTTTAATGCAATAAAACTTGAAATTGCTAGCATAAATGGTGGCTCTCCAACAGCTTTAGAGCGATTTATAACCTTTTCTTTATTAAAACCACGATCATATATTTCGACATTAAAATTTAATGGTGTTTCACCGGCAGTAGGTATTTTGTAAGTAGAAGGACTATGAGTTGTTAGCTCTCCATTTAATTTCCAAGATACTTCTTCGGTTGTGAGCCAACCTAATCCTTGAATATAACCACCCTCAATCTGACCCTTATCTATTCTCTTATTAATAGAATTGCCAACATCATGAATTATATCTACTTGAAGAATTTTATTTTCACCCGTTAATTTATCAATGATTACTTCTGTTACCGCTGCTCCATAAGTAAAATATAAAAATGGCCTTCCTTGAAGTGTTTTTGTATTTACATTAATTTTGTCAGTTTTATAGAAACCTGAAGATGACAATGGAATTCTATTTAAGTAAGCAGTATTTATCAATTCTTTAAAAGATATTTTTCTTTTGTCAAAATAAACAAAATTATTTTCATATTTTATTTTGCTATTTGTTTTAAAATAATCATATATAAATTCATTTAGGCCTGATTTGATATTATTTATAGCATTAACAATTGCTGCCCCATTTATATCAGTTGTAGCTGATGCTGCACTCGCTGATGTGTTGGGCACTTTTTCTGTATCTGTTGAAGAGATTTTTATATTTTCGTAATTAAGGCCAAATTCATTTGAAGCCACTAAAGCAAGTTTCGTCATTAATCCTTGACCCATTTCAATTCCTCCATGATTTAAATGAATGGATCCATCAGTGTAGATATGAACTAAGGCACCACCTTGGTTTAAATGAGTAGTTGTAAATGATATTCCAAACTTTACAGGTGTTATTGCTATTCCTTTTTTTAGAACTTTATTTTTTTTATTAAAATTATTAATTTCTGCTTTTCTTTTTTTGTAATTAGATTTCTTAATTAGTTTATTAAAAATATCTTCAATCACATTGTCAGTAATTCTCATCCCATAATGAGTAGTATTTTTAATTTTATCTTTATAAAAATTAATTTTTCTTATTTCAGTTGCTTCTCGATTTAATTTTTGAGCAATGTTTTCAATTATATTTTCAATACAAAACATTCCTTGAGGCCCGCCAAATCCACGAAAAGCTGTATTAGAAACAGTATTTGTTTTACATCTATACGAATTAATTTCTATATTTGGTAAGAAGTAGGCATTATCTATATGATATATGGCTCTATCATTTATAGCTCCTGATAAATCTGGAGAGATACCGCATCTCGATGCCATCATTACTTTTAGAGCAAGTATTTCACCACTATTATTAAAACCTACTTCATAATCAAATAAAAAATCATGTCTTTTTCCAGTCATGATCATATCATCATCTCTATCGACTCTTAACTTTACTGGTTTAGATAACTTTTTTGCTGCAATGCTTGTAATGGCTGCAAACAAAAAAGATTGTGTTTCTTTTCCTCCAAAACCACCACCAATTCTTCTTACTATCACATGGATACTATTGTAATTTTGTTTTAGAACTTTACTGATAATTTGCTGCGTTTCTGATGGATGTTGTGTTGAAGAATAAACTAAAAAATTATTATCTTCTTGTGGAATAGTCATTGCAATTTGACCTTCTAAATAAAAATGATCTTGACCACCTGAATACAATTTACCTTTTAGAATGTTGTCAGATTTTTTAAACCCATCTTTTATATTTCCTCTAGTTAGATTCTTCGGTTTTAAAACAAATGATTTTTTCTTTAATGCTTCTTCAATTGAAACGATCGGTTTGGATATTTTTAAGTCTATTTTTACTTTTAATGCAGCTTTTTTTGCTAAATTATTGGTCTTTGCTATAACTGCAAAAATTGGTTGTCCATAATATTCTATATTTTTTGAAGTAAATATTTTATCTCCCTTAAATATTGGCCCAACATCATTTATACCTTCAATGTCTTTTTCAGTAATAATGTCTACTACACCTTCTGAAGATAAAACATCTTTATAATCAATTTTATTTATTACTCCTTTACTGCAATTACTGTATCCAATTACTGCGTGAAGTAAATTTTTAGGCTCTGATATATCATCAGTATAAATTGCTTTTCCAGTAACATGTTTTACTGCACTTTCATGTTCAATATTTTTTGTAAATATTTTATCCATTAATATAACGTTGATTTAATTTTATTATTTTCATTTAAAAACCTCTCTAAAAGGTTTTGACTAATTTTAGTTCTATAATTTTTTGACGCTCTCATATCATCTATTGGATCAAATTCTTTTTTAATAATTTTCTTTGCTTCATTAATATTTTCTTCATTAAATATTTTATTCAATAAAAATTTTTGTACTTTTTCAGCTATTTTTGGAGTTTCTGCCAAACCTCCACAAACAATTTTTATTTCTTTAATAATATTTTTTTCAATTCTAGCATTTATAGCCATGAAAACAGAACTTATGTCATCATCTATTCTTTTTGAAATTTTATAACATTTAAGAATATTTTTTTTATAAATGGGTATTATAATTTCTTTAATTATTTCATTAGGTTTTAATTTAGTTTTTCGATAGCTGAGAAAATAATTATCCAATAATAAAGTTTTTTTAACTTTTCCTTGAATTAAAATTTTACTATTGAGTGCAATTAACACAGGTAAACTATCACCTATTGGAGATGCACTTCCAATGTTACCTCCAAGAGATGCAGTATTTCTTATTTGCTCAGATCCGTATCTTTCAAACATTTTAGCAAATGTTGGATAAATATTTTCTAAAATTGGTAAAATATCATTTATGGGGGTAGCGGATCCAATGTGTAAATTATTGTTTTTATTTTTAATATAATTTAAATCTTTATTTAATCCTAAATAAAAAATATTTTTTAAATCATTTCTTTTTTTTGTTACTTCAAGAGCGAGATCTGTACCCCCGACTAGTAAATGTCCATTACTAACCTTTTGATAGTCTTTGATTAGAGAATTTAAATTATAATGGATGAAAAACTTAGAATCATTTTTTTTAATAACAATATCAGTTTTCTTAATTGATTTTAATAATCTAATAACTTTACTTTTTGAAAATTTATTACTTTTATAGTTATACATATTCTTAATTGCGTTTTTGATTGGAAGATAACCTGTACATCTACATAAATTTCCAGAAAGAAATTTATCTATATTTTCTTCTGTTGGTTTTATTTTGTTTTCGTACATATTATACATTGACATAATAATACCAGGTGTACAAAAACCACATTGAGATCCATCACTATCAATCATTGATTGTTGAACAGGATGAAGTTTACTTTTTTTTATATGTTCAACCGTTATTAATTGCTTGCCATGTAGAGAGTACAAAAAAGTAATACAAGTATTTATACTTTTATAAGAAATTTTATTCTCTTTTAATTCTCCTACAACTGCAGTACATGCTCCGCAATCACCAGATGCGCAACCTTCTTTTGTTCCAGTTAACTCATGGTTGTTTCGAAGATAATTTAAGACCGTTGTATCTGTGTCTAAATCTTTGATAGAAATTTTTTCTTCATAAAGAAGAAAATCGACATGCGCTCTAGACACTAGCTTCCTCTATATGTTGAATAACTCCACGGGGTAATAAGAAGAGGTACATGGTAGTGCTCTTCTTTGTTAATTCCAAATCTAATTATTACGTCATCAAGAAAAAATGGTTCATCAAGATTTGTAAATTCCTTAAAATAACTCCCGCAAAGAAATAATAACTCATATTTTCCAAGTATAAAATTCTCTTTACTTAATATAGGTTCATCACATCTGCCATCTTCATTGAGAATAAAATTTGAAATTTTAACTTTATTTTCACCATCAATTTTGAAAAGTGACCCTTTTATACCAGAACCAGGCTTACCATTATAGGTATCCAAAACATGAGTAGTTAAATATCCTTTAGACATAATACTTATTCGTTTATACAGTATTTAGCTAAATATTAAATCAAGCATTTTTATGAAAGACGACAGAAATTATAAAGGCTACGGAAATAATGACTCTAACTTTTATTGGCCTAATAAATCAAAACTCGCTCTTCAATTTGTTCTAAATTATGAGGAAGGTGCTGAAAATTCAATAATAAATGGTGACGAAGGATCAGAAACTTTTTTATCGGAAATAATTAATGCAAAGCAAATAATAGGTGCCAGAAATATGAATATGGAATCAATATATGAGTATGGCTCAAGAAGGGGTTTTTGGAGAATACATAATGAGTTTGAAAAAAGAAAATTACCTTTAACAATATTTGGCGTTGGTATGGCTTTAGAAAAAAATCCTGATGTTTGTGAACAAATAATTAAATCAAATTATGAAGTAGCTAGCCATGGTTATCGATGGATAGACTATCAAAATATAACTGAGGAAGTTGAAAAAGAACATACTATAAAATGTAACAACATTATTAAAGATATTTTTGGATATTTTCCTTCTGGTTGGTATACTGGTAGAACAAGCCCAAATACAAGAAATATAATTTTAGAAAATACAAATATTATTTACGATAGTGATTCCTATGCTGATGATTTACCCTATTGGATAAAAGTAAAAAATAAAAAACATCTAATTATTCCATACACTCTAGATAATAATGATATGAGATTCTCTACCTTACAAGGTTTTAACACAGGTGAGGATTTTTATAATTACTTAAAAAACTCATTTGATACATTATACAGAGAAGCAAACGAGTTCAATAAACCAAAAATGATGAGTGTAGGTTTACATTGTCGATTAATAGCTAGACCTGGAAGATTTATGTCTTTGGTAAAATTTTTGAATTATGTTTCTGATTATAATGATATTTGGATATGCAAAAGAGAGGAAATTGCCAATTATTGGTATGAAAATTTTAGTGATGAAAATTGAAGATATTAATAATTATAACTCTGAAAAATTTATTGATTCTTTTAAAAATATTTATGAAGAATCTAAATTTATAACAGAATATGCTGATAAAAAGCGACCATTTAAAAATAAAAAAGAAATGATATTAATATTTTTAGAGTTGTTTGATAATTTAGATGAAGAAACTAAAATAAATATAATTAAAAAACATCCTGATCTAGCCGATAAAATAAAAATAAATAAAGGTTTGTCTGAATTATCTGATGAAGAACAAAGTCGATCTGGTTTAAAAGATTGTTCAGAACAAGAATTTAACTTATTTAAAGATTTAAATTCAAGATTTAAAAATAAATTTAATATTCCATTTATTTTTGCAGTTAGAAATAAAAATAAAAATGAAATTATAACAGAATTTAAAAGTAGATTAGAGAATAATGATTTAAACTTAGAAATAAAAACTTCAATTTTACAAGTAAAAGAAATTGCAAAATTAAGATTAACAGAATTAATTAATGAATAATAAATACATTCAAAAAAATTATATAAACTTATGTAGTAAGGTTTTAGGTACAAAAATTCATAGTTTTTCTGATCAGTTTTTTGGATCAGCATCCAGATTGCTTAAAGAGGAACAGCCAATTTTTAAAGAAGGAGTATATGATAAAAATGGGAAATGGATGGATGGATGGGAAACAAGAAGAAAAAGAATTGAAGGAAATGATTATGTCACTATTAAATTAGGCCTTCCTGGTAAAATTAATTATGCTGAAATAGATACAAGCTATTTTAATGGCAATCAACCTGAATACGCAAGCATTGATGCTTGTTATTTTGAAAAAAATAAATTTAATTGGGTAAATATTTTATCAAAAAGGAAACTTAATCCAAATTATCTTCATGGTTTTAAAACTCAACAGAATAATAAAGTTTTTAATTTCATAAGATTGAACATCTATCCAGATGGAGGAGTTGCAAGATTAAAATTATTAGGAAATTTAGATGTATCAAAATTAAAATTTCCAAATAAAAAATTTGATTTACTTAGCATCCTTAATGGTTCAAAAATTGTGGCATGTAGTGATGAACATTTTGGAAGGGCAGAAAATTTACTACTTCCATTTAAATCTAAAAATATGGGCAATGGTTGGGAAACTAAAAGAAGAAGAGGATCAGGATATGACTGGGTTATAATTAAACTTGGCAAACCTGGTTTAATTGAAAAGTTTAATATTGAAACTCATTATTTTAAAGGTAATTATCCGTCTCATTGCTCAGTACAAGGTCTTTATTCAATAAAAAATATAAATATAAGCAAATTAATACATGAAAGCAAAAATTGGAAATTTTTGATAAAAAATAAAAATCTTAAACCTAATTCATCATTAAAAATTAATTCAACTAAACAGATTAAAAAAATAAATTATTTGAAGTTAAATATTTATCCTGACGGTGGTATTTCACGGATCAGGGCAATTGGAAAGTTTTTGTGAACTATAAAATACAGAATATCAGTAAAGAGAATTTCAAAAATTATGGTGATTTAATTACAACATCTAATAAAAATTATGAAAGTATTAATAAAGATACAACCGATAGTTTTTTTGATTTAGCAAATATTCAAATAATTGGTGATGACAAAAGATCTAGATTAAATATTTTTCAGGCAAAGAAAAGAAACTTTCCATTAAAAATTAACATGTTAGAAAATCACCCCTTTAGTTCTCAAGTATTTCTTCCGTTTAATGCTACAGGTTTTTTAGTTTTAGTTGCTCCAATAGGTAACAAACCTAAAATTGATTTAATTGAAATATTCAAAGTAAGCGGTGGTGATGGTATAAATTTTAATCCCAAAGTATGGCATTTTCCTCTAATATCTCTTGAGAATGAAAAATATATTACCATTGATAAAAAAGATGCGGATAATAATATTGAGATTTATAATTTTGAACAATCAGAAATTTTTGAATTAAATTATGAGTGATACAATATTAAAAATAGAAAATATTACAAAATCTTTTCCAAGAGTAATTGCAAATAAAAAGGTTACTTTTGATATTAAAAAAAATGCAGTTCATGCAATTTTAGGAGAAAATGGAGCAGGGAAATCTACGTTGGTAAAAATTCTATATGGTCTCTTAGAACCAGATCAAGGAAATATTAAATTAAATAATAAGGAATTTAAAGTTAATTCCCCAGCAGAAGCAAGGAAACAAGGAATAGGAATGGTATTTCAGCATTTTTCTTTATTTGATTCTTTATCAGTAAAAGAAAATTTAATTTTAGGAATTGATGAAAAGATGTCTTATTCAGATTTAGAAAATAAGCTAGAAAATATAAGCGCAAGATATAATCTTCCCTTAGATTTAGATGCTCCAATTACTGCTTTATCAGCTGGAGAAAAGCAACGTGTAGAAATTGTAAGAATTTTATTACAAGACCCTCAGATACTTATTATGGATGAACCAACTTCAGTCTTAACACCACAAGAAGTTGAAAGTTTATTTGTAACATTAAATGCACTCGTCAAAGAAGGTCGTACAATATTATATATCACTCATAAACTCGAAGAAGTAATATCAATATGTGATACAGTTACTATAATGAGAAGTGGTGAAATTATAGATACTTCAAGTACTGCAAATCAAACTGCAAAAACACTTGCAACAAAAATGCTAGGACAAAAATTAGATGACTTAAAAACTAATTATGGACATATAAAAGACGAAGTTAACTTTGAAGTAAAAAATATTTCATGTGACTTTAATGATCCATTTTTAACAGATCTTAAAAATATTTCTTTTCAAGTTAGAGTGGGTGAAATTTATGGTATTGCTGGAGTTGCTGGTAATGGACAATCAGAATTAATGGATATTTTAACAGGAGAAAATATAAATATTAAATCTGGATCAATTACTTTTGATAATAAAAAAATTGAAAAGTATGGGCCACAAAAAAGAAGAGATTTATCTATTTCTTTTGTTCCGGAGAATAGATTGGGTCATAGTGCAGTACCTGAGTTAAGTTTGTCTGAAAATATTCTTTTGAGTCAATTTCCAAAAAATAATTTTATTAGAAATGGCATAATATTGAAAAATAACGTTGATGATTTTGCGAATAATGTAATTAATGAATTTAAAGTTATTACTCCTGGTAATGATGCTAAAGCATCAAGCTTGTCCGGAGGAAATTTACAAAAATATGTCATTGGTAGAGAAATATCATCTAAGCCAAAAATATTAATTATTTCACATCCAACTTGGGGGATAGATGCTGGCGCTGAGCATTCTATAAGAGAGTCTTTGATAGAATTATCTCAAAATGGAACGTCTATAATTGTTATTTCTCAAGATTTAGATGAATTGATTGAAATTACTCATAAAATATCTGTTATTTATGATGGTAATTTATCCAAACCTTTTAAAACTAGTGAAATAGAAATAGAAAAATTAGGATTATTGATGGGTGGAAAAAATGAATAGTTTATTTCCCTCTATAGTTTCTCGCTCACAAAGTTCGGGTTTAATGAATTTTTTTGTTCCTATAATATCAATAGTTTTAACTTTAATTACAGGTTCAATTATTTTTGTTCTTCTTGGTTTTGATCCAGTTTATGCATTGTATACATTTTTTATTTCACCTATTTCTTCAACCTACGGTATTTCTGAATTGTTTGTAAAAGCAACTCCTTTAGCCTTAATTGCAATTGGTCTCTCATATTGTTTTAAGAATAATATTTATAATATTGGAGCTGAAGGACAACTTACAATGGGAGCAATTTTTGGTGGAGGTATTGGAATATTATTTCATGATACAAATGCTTTCTGGTTGTTGCCATTAATGATTTTTGCAGGAGCAATCGGAGGAGCATTGTGGGGTTTAATTCCTGCTATTTTAAAAACAAAATTTAATACAAATGAAATTTTAACAAGTTTAATGTTAGTTTATGTTGCTTTATTTATTTTAGATTATTTAGTAGTGGGACCTTGGAAAGATCCATTTGGTTATAGTTTTCCTAAATCAAGACCATTTAGTGAATCTGGAAGAATGCCTCTATTATTTGATGGTTTGAGGGTGCACTTTGGACTAATTATAACGCTATTTTTAATTTTTGTATCTTGGTTTATATTTTCAAAAACTATTTTTGGCTTTCAATTAAAAGTATCCGGTTACAGCCCCAAAGCTGCTAGATATGCTGGTTTTAATCAAACAACTTTAGTTTTTTTTGCTTTTGCAATTTGTGGCGCTTTTGCAGGTATTGCAGGTTTAGCTGAAGTATCTGGCCCAATTGGATTACTATATAGAGATATTTCCCCAAATTATGGATTTACTGCAATTATTGTTGCTTTTTTAGGTAGACTTCACCCAATTGGTATTATTTTTGCTTCTTTAGTTATCGCTCTTACTTATCTTGGTGCTGAAGATGCACAATTATTTTTACAAATACCTTCAGCGGTAGGTTTTATATTTCAGGGTTTGGTTTTATTTTATTTATTAGGTGCGGAATTACTAATTAACTATAAATTAACTTACAAAAAATTATTATGAATTTAGATTTAATACTTGGAATATTACAAATTGTTTTAATTGCAACAACACCTCTAGTTTTTGCTGGTATAGGTGAGTTAGTTACAGAAAAATCTGGAGTATTAAATTTAGGTGTAGAAGGAATGATGTTGGTAGGAGCAGTGTCAGCTTTTATTATCTTAGTAATTACTGGAAGTTATTTTTTAGCTTTTTTTGTATCTATATTATCAGGAATTATCATGTCTGGTTTATTTGCTTTTCTAGTTCTATTTTTAATGTCAAATCAAATTGCTACAGGATTAGCATTAACTATATTTGGAATAGGGCTGAGTTCGATGCTTGGCAAACAATATATTGGAACACCAATTGATGGTCTGTCACCATGGTTTTTTGTTATATTTTCTTTCTTAATTGTTTTTTTGGTTAGTTATTTTTTTTACAAAACTAAAGCTGGTTTGATTTTAAGAGCAGTAGGGGAATCTCATAATTCTGCACATGCATTAGGATATAGCGTTATTAAAATTAGATTTTTATCAATTATATTTGGAGGTTCTATGTGTGCTCTTGCAGGATCATATATTTCAATTTGTTATGCTCCAATGTGGCAAGAGGGTATGACAGCTGGACGAGGATGGATAGCATTAGCTTTAGTTGTATTTGCAACTTGGAAACCAGAAAGAGTACTTATTGGAGCTTATATATTTGGAGGCGTAACTATTCTTCAAATGAATCTTCAGGCTTTAGGTTTAAGATTCCCTGGTCAATTTTTTAGCATGGCGCCATATGTTGCAACTATTATAGTATTAGTGTTAATTTCTAGTAATAAATTAAGAATAAAACTAAGCGCACCAGCTTCATTAACTATTCCTTTTTATAAAGGCAGATAAATATCCACTTTTTTTTTTCTATAAACATATAGAATTATTGATCAAACCCTTTTGTTTATATTAAGTATATAGCTGAGTAATCGTTATATTAGCAGGTGAGGTTAAAATGATTAGAATAATAACTTTTTTATCTACTTTTTTGGTATTTGCATTTGGTTCAGCATATGCAGACCCTAAAAAAGTTGGATTTATATACATAGGTCCTCCAGGTGATCATGGTTGGACATATATGCATGATGTAGGTAGAAAATATATGGAGAGCCAACTTGGTGACTCTATTACTACCACTTATCTTGAAAATATTCCTGAAAACGCAGATGCAGTGAGAGCAATCCGAAAACTAGCAGACTCAGGACATGATTTAATCTTTACAACGTCTTTCAACTATATGGATCAGACACATGAAGTAGCTAAGGATTTTCCTGATATAAAATTTGAACACGCTACTGGGTATATCCAAGCAGATAACGTTGCAACGTATTCAGCTAGATTTTACGAAGGTAGAATGATTGAAGGGCATATTGCCGGTCATATGACTGAAACTAATACTATTGGTTATATAGCTTCATTCCCTATTCCTGAAGTTGTAAGAGGAATTAATGCATTTTATTTAGCGGCTTCAAAAGTAAATCCAGATATCAAAATGAAAATTATTTGGGTATTTACTTGGTACGACCCAGGTAAAGAAGCTGATGCAGCTAATACATTAATTAATCAAGGAGCTGACATAATTGTTCAGCATACTGATACATATGCTCCTTGCCAAGCTGCTCAAAAAGCTGGTGTTTATGCATTTGGTCAAGCTTCAAACCAAGAAGAATTTTGTCCTGATGCACATTTAACTTCAATTGAAGATATTTGGGGCCCTTACTATGCTGAAAGAGCAAAAGCTGTTGTGGACGGCACTTGGTCTTCTGGTGATACTTGGGATGGTATGGATAAAGGTATGGTTGTAATGTCACCATATAATACTAAACTTATGCCAGCAAGTTTAATTCAAGAAGCAGTAAATATGGAAGTTGGAATTAAAGATGGAACTATTCATCCTTTCACGGGTCCAATTTACAATCAAGCTGGTGAGCTTGTGGTTCCTGAAGGTGAAGTAGCACCTGATGGAATGTTACTTGGAATGAACTTTTATGTTCAAGGTATTGACGGCGAAGTACCACAATAATTAAAATTCTTATAACCCTCTCTCTTTTAAAGGGAGAGGTTTAATTCTTAATTTAAAAGGAAGATTTATGTCTGATTTACACATTAGTTGGGACGAATATAGAAGTAAAACAGAAGATTTAGCAAAACAAATTCATAAGGATGGATGGCAATTTAATCAGGTTGTATGTATCGCAAAAGGAGGTATGAGAGTAGGGGATGTAATGGCAAGAATATTCGATGTTCCTTTAGCAATTCTTTCTGTTGAATCATATAAAGGTGAGGGAGTAAAAAATAAAAGAGGTGCAATCACATTTTCAAGAGATTTAGCAAAAACAAGCCCTAACATTGGATCAAAAGTTTTAATAGTAGATGATTTGGCAGACTCTGGAATTACTCTTAAAAAAAGTATTGATTGGTTAAATCATACTTATGGTTTTTATATAGATGAACCAATAAGAACTGGAGTTTTGTTTTATAAGTCAGTATCTTCGTTTAAACCAAATTATTATGTTGATTATTTAGAAGATTCTCCTTGGATACATATGCCTTATGAGGTTTATGAAACTATGAAACCAGAAGAACTTGGTTAAAAAATTGAAGTAATTTCCTCAAACTTTTTCTTTTGTCTTGCAAACTTTGGAACTTTTACATCTTTATCTGGTCGTCCAACAATAAGTAAAACAAATGGTTTTTCATTACTAGGTCTTTTCAAAATTTTATTAAGAAATGTCATTGGGCTTGGCGTGTGTGTTAACATTGCTAAGCCAGAAAAATGTAAACAAGTAATTAATATACCAGTAGCTATACCGACCGACTCTTTTACATAATAATTTTTTATTTTCTTATTTTTTGAAACTGAAAATTTTTTCTCAAATATAGCTATTAAATAAGGTGCATTTTCAATAAATTTTTTATTTTCATCAGTTCCTAAAGGAGTTAATGCTTCTAACCATTCTTTAGGAGCCTTGTACTTATAAAAATTTTCTTCTTCTTTTTCTGCTTCTATTCTAATCTTCTTTTTTACGTTTTTATTTTTTACTATTACAAAATGCCAAGGTTGAAGATTTGCTCCACTTGGAGCTGATCCTGCAGATAAGATCGCATTTTTTATAATATTTATATCGATTTTATCTTTTGAAAATTCACGTATGCTTCTTCTTTCTATAATTTTATAATAAAATTTTTTTGAATTAATCTTCATTTCTTTGATAGTTTGATTTGAAAATTTTAAATCTTCAGCTATGTATTTTTTAACTTTATGCATTGGTTAGTTATTATTATTGGGATACTATTAATTTCTCTATCAATTAGTAATCCCCTATACAAACTAATTATAAAAAAAAGAATAAGATTTAATCTTTTTATTGAAATCCTGTTCAGGATAATAATGTTTTTAGTTAGTGTAATTATTATTTTTCTAGGTTTGTACTTAGAGAGTATTTCTTAATATCTTCTTATATTTCTGTCAATTAAAGCAGCCCATGCGTCTATTCCGCCAAGTACATTAACACAATGATTATAACCTTGTGCTTTAAGCCATTTACATACAGCTTGGCTTCTTGTACCGGTATGACACATTACAAAAATATTTTTTTTCTTATCTAATTCAGTGTATCTTTTTGCAATTTCTGAAAGTTTCATATGTATTGTACCTTTAATGTGTGCATGATCTCTTTCAGTATCCTCTCTTACATCTATAATTTGAATTTTTTTGTCATCTTGCTTTAGTTCATTTAACTGATGAACTGTTATTTCACTACTACTGTAAAGATCCATAAAATTATCTTATTATAAATACTACTAAATTTCTACTATTTTAAATAAAATTAATTTTAAAAATTAAATTTGTTATTTCTTAGTTTTTAATGTATGAGCGCATATCATTATGTCAAAAAAAATAACTTTTTCAGCTTTTGGTAGAGACTCATACTATCATAGAGATTGGTTCAAAAAAAACGGTTTTAAATTTGATAGAAGTTCCAGAAAATGGACTGTAGAAAATTTACCAATAGATAACGCTGAAGAATTTGCTAGTTATTGTAGGAAATACGGTTTAACATTTGAACGATCAGATAGAATGATTACAGAATTTGATTATGCGGATTATCTTTGGGATGGCAGAAGAGATGAATTTATGAAACCTTCAGAAAACATCGAAATTCCACAACCAAAAAACAAAATCTAATTTTTGTTAAACAAATTAGTATCAAATAATTTAATACTTCTTGTAATTTTAGCTGCTATTTGGGGATCTTCTTTTTTTGTTATTAAAATTTGTCTTTCTAGTTTTACGCCTACAAGTATTGCTTCCTTAAGATTAATTATAGCATCAATATTCTTAATTATTTTATATTATTCATATAACAATCATCCTAAATTAAATCTCGATTTAGTTTTAATTCTTTCTTTTATTGGCATTACTGGAAATTTTTTACCATTTTATCTTATTAGTTGGGCTGAACAATACATTCCTTCTTCTACTGCAGGGTTATTAATGTCGGTTGGTCCCTTAATAACATTACTAATGTCTCATGTTTTAACTTCAGACGATAAGTTTACTTGGGTTAAATTTTTATCAATAATTATAGGTTTTGTCGGTATTATTTTTATTTTAGATATAAGTAAATTTAATTTTCAAGATGAAAACTACATTAGTACTTTAGCAAAAATTTTTGTGATTATAGCTGCATTTGGCTATATGATTTCAAATATTGCTGCTTATAATAAATTAAAGAAATTAAGCCCTATTTCAATTACTACTTTTGCTACATTATTTGGAGCGATAATATCATTACCTTTTTTATTTTATGATTTTATTAATTATGAGAATAATATTAATAAGATTTCTTTAATTTCTATTATTTATTTAGGTGTTTTTCCAACAGCTATTGCATTTCATATGCGCTATCATATAGTTAAACAATCTGGTCCGGTTTTCTTGTCTTATGTTGCCTATTTAATTCCTGTTTTTGCATTAATATGGGGATTTATATTTCTTTCTGAACAAATAGTGTTTAGTTCTATAGTTGGAATTATTCTAGTTTTTATTGGTCTGTTTGTTGGGCAAAAAAGATCAATGAGTAAAATATCCGTAAAAAACATATAATACTAATAAAACAGCAATAAAAATAGACACATTTTTGAAGTTAAGGTATTTCATTTATGGTTGTAATTTAATTTTTTATAGTCCAATATACTTTTATTATGAGCGACTCAATTAAATACTTACTTGAAGAAAATAAAGCACCAAAGTTTTGGTATAATATTAATGCAGACTTACCAAGTCCACCACCACCTCCATTACACCCTGGAACTAAACAACCAGCTGGTCCTGATGACTTTGCTCCTTTATTTCCAATGAGTTTAATTATGCAAGAAGTTTCTACCGAAAGAGAAATAGAAATTCCTGAGCCAGTAAGAGAAGTATACAAACAATGGAGACCTTCTCCTTTATTTAGGGCAAGAAGGTTAGAAAAGTTTTTAGATACTCCAGCTAAAATTTATTACAAATATGAAGGTGTTAGTCCAACAGGAAGTCACAAACCAAATACTGCAGTTCCGCAAGCATTTTTTAATAAAGAAGAAGGAATTAGTAAAATTTTTACTGAAACGGGTGCAGGTCAGTGGGGAAGTTCATTAGCTTTTGCAGGTCAAATCTTTGGTATAGATATAGAAGTTTTCATGGTTAAGGTTAGTTTTGATCATAAACCTTACAGAAAATTAATGATGCAATCGTTCGGTGCTAACTGTCACGCTAGTCCATCTAATTTAACTGACTTTGGTAACAAGTTATTATCAGAAAATCCTGATAACCCTGGTAGTTTAGGAATAGCTATATCAGAAGCAATAGAAGCAACTGTTAAAAGTGGAGGTAAAGCAAAATACTCACTTGGAAGTGTTTTAGGCCACGTTCTAATGCATCAAACTATAAATGGTAATGAAGCTATTATGCAAATGGAGATGGCTGGAGATTATCCTGATATTATTGTTGGCTGCACAGGTGGTGGTAGTAATCTTTCTGGATTAATGTTTCCATTTTTAGGACAACAGTTAAGAGGTGGTCAAAAAATTGATATAATCGGTTGCGAGCCTGCATCATGTCCTTCATTTACTAAGGGTAAGTATGCTTATGATCATGGTGATATGGCAAAAATGACTCCATTAATTAAAATGCATACCCTTGGATCTGATTTCTTACCGCCTGCTAATCACTCTGGCGGATTAAGGTACCATGGCATGTCTTATCATTTAAGCCACTTATATGAGTTAGGTCTGATGAGAGCAAAGGCTTACGGTCAAAAAGATTGTTTTGAAGCTGGGTTAACCTTTGCAAAACAAGAAGGAATTATTCCTGCTCCAGAAGGAAACCATGCAATCAAAGGTGCTATTGATGCAGCTTTAGAATGTAAAGAAAAAGGCGAGTCAAAAACTATTCTCTTTAATTTATGTGGCCATGGATATTTTGATATGTCAGCTTATGATGATTATCTAAATGGATCAATGGCTGATGATGTTATTGATGATGATGGAATAGGTAAATCTATTTCTCAAATACCAGAAGTAGCGTAATTTAAGTTTAAATTTTTTTTTATTTAATTAAAGTTGTTTCTTTATTATGGTTGAAATTAAACCTTTTAAAGGAACACGTCCTTACAACGAAGATGCAAAAAATTTAATTGCTCCCTCTACTGATCATTTAAGTATTGAAAATATAGAAATATTTAAAAAAAATAATTATTGGAATTATTTAAAAATTTTGAATCCTGTTGGGCAATTAAAAGAAGCAGATACTCTCTTAGAAGCTAAATCACATTTTAATGAAATGAAAGAAAATGACGTAATTAAAAAAGATAAAGAATTATTTTATTACATTTATCAAATTGAATTTAAAGGCCATACTCAACTAGGTTTTTTATCTCTTTCTAAAATATCAGATTTCGTAGATGAAAAAATTAAAGCACATGAAAAAATTTATGAAACAAGGATGAGAGAAAGAGCAGAGCAAATGCTAAATATAAAAACACAAATTGGTCCTATTTATGTGGTATATAAAAAAAACAATAAGATAAAAGATTTATTATCCTCTATAATATCAAATACTCCAGATTATGATTTTGAAAGTTTTGATAAATCTATTCATAAACTTTGGTGTGTCTCTGATGAAACTTTCATCAAAAAGCTATCTTCATTGTTTATAAATGAGGTAGATAATTTTTATATTGCTGATGGACACCATAGAATGGGTGCAATGAAAATTATTGGTGAATTAAATTATAATAAAAATATTTTACAAGAAGATTTTATGATAGCGGCGTTTCCAAGTGATGAGGCTAAAATATTTGATTATAATAGAGTTGTTAAAGATTTAAATGGTTTAAGTGAAGAAAATTTTTTAGACATTCTTTCTGAAAATTTCGAAATAAAAAAAGAAAAAAATCCTTTCAAACCTCAATCTAATAAACAATTTGGAATGTATCATGAAAAAAAGTGGTATTCATTACATTTTATAACTGAATTAAAAACTGATAATTTTGTTGATACGCTAGATATTAATATTTTAAACAATTTTATTTTCAAAAAACATTTAAATATATCTGATGTTAATAATGATGAAAGAATAAGATTTATTGCCGGATGCCATGGTTTGGAAGCTTTAGAAAAAAAAGTCGATGAAAATAATGACAGTGTGGCATTTTCTATCTTCCCATCTTCAATAAGTGATGTTATTACAGTCGCAAATAAAAATTTGACTATGCCTCCTAAATCAACATGGTTTGATCCAAAACCTTTAGATGGCTTAGTAGTTTATGAGTTTGAAAAAAATGTATGAATAAACCTAATACTAAACCTAACAATCCAAATTTTTCAAGTGGACCAACTTCAAAAAGACCAGGCTGGGACATTTCTGTTTTGAGTAAAGCTTTAACTGGTAGATCTCACAGATCTGTTGAATGTAAAGCAAGATTAAAAGAAGCAATAGATAAATCTAAAGATATTCTTAAATTACCTGATGATTATTTATTGGGTATCATGCCTGGATCAAATACTGGTGCTTTAGAAGCTGCTATGTGGTGCCTATTAGGTAAAACGGGAGTTGATATTCTTGCTTGGGAAAATTTTGGTAAAGATTGGGTAATCGATGCAATCAGCGAATTAAAATTAGATAATTTAAATATTCATGAAGAAAACTACGGCAGACTACCTGACCTAACCAAAGTCAATTTTGATAATGATGTTATCTTTACTTGGAATGGAACAACATCTGGTGTCAAAGTACCTAATGGAGATTGGATACCTGATGACAGAAAAGGGCTAACCATTTGTGATGCTACTTCAGCAATCTTTGGTATGCCTATAGATTATAATAAATGTGATGTTATAACTTGGTCATGGCAAAAAATACTCGGAGGAGAGGCAGCTCATGGAATGATTGCAATTTCTCCACGTGTTGTTGAAAGATTAGAAAGTTTTACGCCAAGTTGGCCAGTTCCAAAATTATTTAGATTAGCTGAAAATAAGAAATTAATAAAAGGTATATTCGAAGGAAACACAATAAATACACCGTCAATGATATGTGTTGAAGATATCATTGATTCATTAAATTGGGTTTCTTCTCAAGGAGGCTTAGATTCATTAATTACTAAATCTCAGAATTCTTTACAAAAAATTAGAGAATGGATAAATGAAAGAGATTGGGTCACTTTTTTATCTGAAATTAAAGATGATAATTATATTTCAAACACTGGAATAACTTTTAAAATTATTGAAGACTGGTTTACTAATAAAGATGAAAGCGGTCAAAGAGCAGTAATGGCTGATATATGTAAATTACTTTCTGATAATAATGTTGGATTTGATTGTAATGGATATCCTAAAGCGCCACCTTCTTTTAGAATATGGGCTGGAGGCACGGTTCAAACTTCAGATGTAGAATTAGTTTTACCTTGGATTGATTGGGCTTATTCAGAAATTAAATCTAAAAATGCCTAAAGTACTAATATCAGATTCACTAGATAATATTGCATCTGAAATTTTAATACAGAATAACATTTCAGTTGACACAAAAACAAACTTATCACCTGAAGAATTAAAAAAAATAATTGATAACTATGATGGTTTAATCATTCGTTCTGCAACTAAAGTGCGAAAAGATTTAATTGATTCTCTTTCAAATTTAAAAATTATAGGTAGGGCAGGAGCAGGGGTAGATAATGTTGATGTGGAAGCTGCTAAAAATAAAAATATTATCGTAATGAATACACCAGGAGGAAATACAAATGCTACAGCAGAACACACAATTGGTTTAATTTTTGCATTGCAAAGAAAAATTACTGTTGCCAATGAGACAACTCATAAGGGTCTTTGGGAAAAAAAGAAATTAAAAGGAAATGAAATTAAAGGTAAGAAAATTGGTATCATAGGTTTTGGTAACGTAGGTAAAAGAGTTGCAGAAATATCTAATGCCTTGGGAATGCACGTTTCAATATTTTCTTCATACTTTGAAACAATTAAGGATAACTATCCTGAATATAATTCTTGTTCTATCGATGAGATTATTAAATATTCGGATATAATTTCTTTTCACTGTAAACCCAATAAAGATGGCAACCCGATTATGAATAAAAATCATCTATCACTAATGAAAAAAAATTGTATAATCATCAATACTGCTAGAGGTAACTTAGTTGATGAAGATGACCTTAAAAATGCTCTAGAAAAAAAAGAAATTAAAGGCGCTGCATTAGATGTTTTTAAAAATGAACCTTTAGAAGATAGTGGTTTTTATAATTTAGATAATATAATTTTAACTCCACATATTGCTGCCTCCACTGATGAAGCACAAATAGTTGTAGCAGAAATGGTTGCTAATCAATTTGTTGAATTTTTTAATAATAATAAAATTATAAATTCAGTTATTTAATAAAAATTTCAGTTAAATTTTCTAAGTAAGCAGATGGATTTGAGAGAATGTTACCATCTAATATATTAGCTTGATCTAAAATTAAATTTGAAGCTTTTTTATGGTCAATTTTTGTTAAATTTTGAGATAAATTTACAATCATTGGATGGTTTGGATTAATTTCAAGTATCTTTTTTGAAACAGGAGTTTTTTGATTATGCATTTTCATCAGTTTTTCCATATTTATATCCATCCCAGTTTCTTCAGCAACAAGCAGAATTGGGCTTTTGGTCAATCTCTCAGATACAATAACATCAGATATAGTCTCTTTTAGCTCTGTTTTAAGTATGTTAATTAAATCATTGATTTTACTATCTATTTCTTTTTTATCTTCGTATTTCTTATTCGATTTTTCACCAACTTTTGAAACATCAACCTTACCTTTGGTTATTGATTTAAATTCTAAATCTTTAAATTTATTTACATTTTGTATCCAAAACTCATCCACTGCATCAACCATAAACAATACTGGTATCTTTTTATCAGTGAAAACTTCTAATTGAGGAGAGTTCTTAATATGATCCTTATCAGTATTGGCAAAATAATAAATTTCTTTTT
The DNA here is from genome assembly GCA_902522015.1 of uncultured Alphaproteobacteria bacterium. Lineage (GTDB taxonomy): Bacteria > Pseudomonadota > Alphaproteobacteria > HIMB59 > CACPNW01. Next base: position 893 of record CABYTX010000011.1, on the reverse strand, counting down.
GATCTTTAGCCATTAATTTAGTGTACTCTTCAAGAGATATTTTTTTATCATTTAAAGAATTTTCAAATTTTAATAGCGGTAGGATTTTTTCATGATGATCATTATGTTCGTATAAGCCTTCTTTTAGAACCGGACCAAAATTATTCCAAAATATCTCAAATTTATCCTTTTCTTTCTTAGCTAAACTACCAATTTCACTTAAAATTTTATTTGTAATACCTTTTTTTATTTTTGTAATAATAGGATTATTTTGAAGCATTTCTCTACTTATATTGAGAGAAATATCTTGTGAGTCGACTACTCCTGGAATAAAACGCAACCAATTAGGAATTATGTCTTCACAATCATCAGTGATAAAAACTTTTTGAACATATAATTTTATTTTATTTTTCCTATCAGCATTGAATAAATCCATAGGTTGATTTGTAGGAAAATAAAGCAAAGCCTTATAACTAATAACACCCTCAGCGTTATAATGAATAGTTTTTAAGGGATCATCAAAATTAAATGAAATATTATTATAAAATTGCTTATAATCTTCTTCTTTTATATCTTTTTTATCCTTTAGCCATAATGGACTACCTTCATTTATTTTTTCTTCTTTTTCTTTGTCGTCAAGGTCCTTAAGATAAATTGGAAAAGGAATATAATTTGAGTATTTTGTTATAATTGATCTTAAACGAAATGAATCTAAAAACTCATCAGCATCTTTCTTTATATTTAGAGTTATACAAGTGCCTCTTTTATCTTTTTGAGCTTCTTCTATGGTATAGTTTTCTTTTCCATTGGAAGACCAAAGATTTGTTTCTTCATTTTCAGCATCTTTAGAAAGCACTGCAACATTATCCGCAACCATATATGAGGAATAAAAACCGACACCAAACTGTCCAATT
>CABYTX010000010.1 GCA_902522015.1 uncultured Alphaproteobacteria bacterium | reverse complement strand
TAAGTAAATTAGTAATTAAATTTTCTGCACTTTCATTTGGAATAGAAAGTTCAAAACCATCTTCACCAGTATAACCTGATCTACTTACTATTATTTCATTGTTATTGTATTTACTTATTAGAATATCAAAAAAATTCATATCATTTGGAATATCAATAATATTTTTTAAAACATTAATAGAGTCAGGTCCCTGGATCGCGAATAAACAATTTTTGTTATAAATTTTTTCTGCATTAGGAGCGCAAGAAATAAATATTTCTTCGTCTTCTTTTTTTCGAGATGCATTATAAACAATATATAAATATGACTTATCTTTAATATCAATATTTGAAATAATTAGATCATCAATAACACCACCATCTTTATTGAGCAAAAATGAATAATGCGATCTATTTTTAATTAATTTTTTTAATTGTAATGGAATATATTTTTCTAATTTATGTAAATAAGATTCATTATTTTCAATTAAAATTTGCCCCATATGACTAACATCAAAAATACCAGAATGATTTCTTACGTTTTTGTGTTCATTAATTATTCCAGTTTTATAATTAATAGGCATATTAAAACCTGCAAATGGCAATATCTTTGCACCATTATTTTGATGAAAATTTTTCAGCGGAATGTCTATTGGTAACTGGTTCAAATAAATTCTCCAAGCTACCCCTCTGTCTTTTTACCTGAGAGCTTTTCACCTTCGGTAGAGCTAAATGCTCTTTTCCAGAGTTTTTTTTTAACGGTCCATTGTGCCTGAGAGTTTCCGGGTCGTTGCTCCTTCGGCTCTGAAATTTCAGTATCTCCCGTTAATTATTTTTATACTTATTTTTATAATTTAACAATTAATTTAGAGGAATTTTATTATCAATTTTTGATTTTTGATAAATTTCTGACATTTTTTGGTACTCTTCTTTGATCTGATATATTTTATCTGATAATGAGCCCTCTATGCCTAATCTTTTAATCTCCGATAAAATTGAGAAACTCTCCCAATAATCATTATTAATATTATATTTACCATCTTTGATTTTAAATACTTCTGTCAAAATTTTAAGATCATGAGGAATATGAAAACCTTTTTTTGTATCGGTATAGGAAAAAAAATAGTAAAAATTGTCAAATCCAGACCAGGTTATAGCTGATAAACACATAGAACAAGGCTGATGTGTACTTATGAAGTAATAATCTTTTGTATTAAACAGTTTTTTTTCAAATAAATTAAAAAGAGTTGAAATTTCTCCGTGAAATAAGGGATTTTTGATTTCCTGGTTTGTGCCTAGACAAACAAGACTTAGGTCAGATTTTTTAACAATAAATCCACCAAATATTTTATTTCCTTCATTAATTGAAATTTTTGTTAATGGGATTAGATCATCTAAAATTATATCTAAAATTCTTTCATAATTTGTTATCATTATGAAATGTCTGATACTTTATTTATTAGATTTGTCCATAAAACAAAAAAAAAGGACCCAGCAAGCTAGGCCCCTTTTGTGTATCGTGCATTTCCTCCCGATACAATTTAATAATCGTTTCCTTTTATTAAATTGATTATTACCTTTGCGTGTAATAATTAAAAATAATTTATCTGTTTGTTATTTATCAATCAATAAAAAAATGTATTTTTAAAAGTAAATAATCTTTTTTTGTTGATATGTTTGTTAATAAAATGTGCAAAATTAAATTTGATCAAAAATGAGTAAAAATTCAAAACTTAATGTCTTAGGAGTTATGACAGGCACATCAATGGATGGAGTTGATATCAGTTTGATTAATACAAATGGGACTGACTTTGTAAAAATTAAATGTGAAAAATCATATAAATTTAATAAAAATTATCAAAATACAATAAATAATCTAATAATAAATAAACCAAAAACTAATAATAAAATTAAAGAATATTTTTTAAAAAAAGATAAGTTCGTTACAGATATTTTAGAAAAAAAAATAATTTTATTTCTGAAACAAAAAAAAATTAATAAAAAAAATATCGATTTAATATCAATTAGTGGGCAGACTGTTTACCACGACCCATCAAATAAAATATCTATACAATTAGGAAATGGAAACAAAATTGCAAAAAATCTTAAAGTTAAAACTATAAGTAATTTAAGAGATAATGATATTAAAAATGGCGGTCAGGGAGCACCAATTGGATCATATTATCATAAGTTTTTAATTCAAAAATTTAAAGAAAAAGCGATTATAGTAAACCTTGGAGGTATAGCAAATTTTTCAACTGTAGTTTCAAGAACATTATTATCATCAGATATAGGGCCTGCAAATTGCTTAAGCGATGATCTTTGTAATTATTTTTTTAAAAAAAAATTTGATAAAGATGGAAATTATGCAAGAAAAGGAAAAATTGATAATAAATTAATCGAAAAATTCAAAAAAGATAAATTCTTTAAGAAAAAGTTCCCAAAATCATTAGATAGAAATTATTTTAGAAATTATTTTAATAAGCTAATAAAATTGAATAAATATGATGCGCTAATGACTGCTAACTACATGACTTATATTGGATTTAAAGAATTATTAAAAAATAAAAAATTTAAGATTGACAGAATTTTACTTACTGGAGGAGGAAGAAAAAATAAATTACTCAGAGAAATATTAATGAATAAACTAAATAAAAAAATCGAACTTATTGATAAATATAAAATAAATGGTGATTTAGTAGAAGCTCAAATGTTTGCATATATTGGCATGAGATCATTTAAAAATTTAGAAATAAGTAATAAAAATACTACAGGTGTAAAAAAAAATTTAAGTGGTGGTATTGTATATTTTCCAGATTAATTAGTTAAATCTAACCAAGTTTTTTTATCAATATTTGAGCCACACAATATCACCATTGTATTTTTACCAATAAGCTCATTATTGATTTTATACTTTAAGGCAGCAAGTCCAGCAACACATGCGGGTTCAAGGAATAACTTAAATTTTTTATAACAAAAGACCATAAATTCTTTCATTTGATCATCAGAAACACTTACCATTTCATCAATTACTTCTTTTGCTACATCAAAAGAATATTGCATATGTAAGGGTGCTGAAAGACTGTCAGCAATACTATTAACTTTAACATTATTTAGTGGTTTGTTAGCTCTAAAACTTTGATTTAAACCATTAGCATTTTCAGGCTCAACCCCAATAATTTGAATCTTAGGATAAAATTGTTTTACATACGATGAAACTCCACTTATTAATCCCCCTCCTCCAACTGAAATTAATAAATTGTCAATTTTAGTATTAATTGATTTTAAATATTCTACAATTTCTAATCCCAAGGTAGCACTACCCTGTAATGTCAATGGGCCGTCAAAAGGATGAATAAAATAGTAACCTTCATTTTTAGCATTTTCAGCATCAAGAAAAGCTTGTTTTGGATTTGTAAAGATAATGTTAGCACCATAATTTTTACAAGTTTGAACTCTATATTTATTTGCACTTTCGTATAAGAAAATTTTATTTTTCAATTTGAATTGATTGGCCACAAATGAAGCAGCGATTGCATGATTTCCAGCACTAACTGCTGTAATTCCTTTGTTAAATTTATTCTGATCTTGAGAAATTATATTATTAATAGCACCTCTTGCCTTAAATGAACCAGATTTTTGTAAAAATTCACATTTAAAAAATAAATTAGTAGAAAAAAAATTATCAATATCATCAGAACACTTCAAAAAAGGAGTTTTATTAATAAATGGTCTAATTTTTTTATAAATTTTACTAATATTATCGACAGATAAATCTTTAGGTATCAAGAAATTCCTCTAATTTCTTTAATTTTATCGTAAGCAATATTTATAGCTGCTAACTCTTTATTAGATTGTTTAATAAATTCTTTTGGCATACCTTTGGCAATTAAATTATCTGGGTGATGTTCTTTATTTAATTTTATCCATTTTTTTCTTATCTCATTATCAGTGGACGATCTATTCACACCCAATATTTTGTAAGGGTCAGATTCACTGTTTTTTAAATTTGATTGGAAAATTCTTTGGAAATCTTTTTCACTAAATTTAAATGATTTAGAAATTGATCTTAAAAAATCTATTTCACTAATAGATACCTTTCCATCAGATGCAGCAATATAAAATAAATTATTTAATAATTCTTCCAATAAAATTTTATTAGCTGAAAATAAATCTCCTACTTGATTTGCTATTTGTTTATAGCCATACGTATCTTTTTTTGCCTCATTGAATATTTTTGCAACTTTAGGAATTTCAGATTTTGGAACTTTAAATTTTTCTTTAAATGCTCTGATTTCATCATCTGATACAATGCCATCTGATTTAGCTAATTTTGCAGCTAGAATAATAAAACTTAATGTAAAAATTTGTTGTTTTTGATTATTATTTATTCGATTGAAGTTAAATGATGACTTTGATTTAGATCTTCTGTCAAAAGCACCACCAGCCATTACACCTAATATAGCCCCTATAGGTCCGCCTAAAGCAAATCCTGCTGCTCCGCCTATAACTCTTCCCCAAATACTCATTTTAAAGATTCAATTATACCTTTTAATTCATTTATCTCTTTTTGAGAAATTTTATTATCTTGATTCAGATCTATAATTTGAAAGAGTAGATTTAATGATTGTTCAATCTCTTCATAAGAAATAACTCCATCATTATTTAAATCAACAAAATTAAAGTACATTTCTTCTTCTTCATTTAATTCAGCAGAATATGCGATAGAAGAATGTAAAAATAAAAATGTAAAAAATATTTTTATCCAAACCATCTATACATTCCTATAATACCTGCACCAGCGTAGAAGAATTGTAAAAACAATATCCCATTGTGTTTTAATTTATAGGCCCAGACTCCAATTAATAATGCTGATAGCAATAATAATGAAAAACCAATAAATTCTAATCCAATGTTAAATGCAACTAGTAGGGAATAAAGGATGGCTGTTGTTACGCCAATCCATTCTAAAAGTTTGTTTGAATTCAATTAAATATTATTTTTTCTTAATATTAATAGCGTTTTCTTTTCCACGGTTTTCACCGATTTCAAATTCAACTGGCATACCTTCTTCTAAAGTATCAATACCAGCAGCTTCTAAAGCTGAAACATGAAGAAAAACATCTTTTCCTCCATCATCATTTTCTATAAATCCATAACCTTTGGTCGGATTAAACCATTTAATTTTACCACTTGGCATATTATATTCTCCTTATTTATTATTGGGGGATTAAATTTATTTAACTTATATAAATATTGTATATTGATTAATTTAATACTTTAAATAACTAATAAGAAATTAATTTCAACAATTTTTTTTTATTTTTATGCTTAGCTATAAACACGGATATCATGCTGGAAATCATGCAGATGTTATGAAACACATTATTATGCTTTACTTATATAATCTTGAAAAAAAAGTAAATAATTCAATAAGTTATATTGATACTCATTCTGGTAATGGAATTTATAAATATATATCAAAGTACATGGATAAGAATAAAGAGTATAAAGAAGGAATTAAAAAGATACAAAATTACAAAGGTAATAATATTTTAATTAAAAATTATCTTTCAACTATTTCTAAAATTACTGGAAAAAATAATTTTTATCCTGGATCACCTATATTTATTTCATCCGTAGCTAATGTAAAAGATAAATTATTTTTTTGTGAACTACACAAGAACGAATATGAATTATTAAAAAAAAACTTAAACAAATATACCAATATTAAAATTTTAAATGCTGATGGATTTAATTTTATTTTTAATAAAGTTAATAAAGAGAAGAATTATTTTGTATTTATAGATCCATCATATGAAATAAAGGATGATTTTGAAAAAGTAGAGGAGATACTAAATAATATTGATAATTTATTCTCAAAATCCAAAATCATCATATGGTATCCAGTTTTGAATATTTTGGAAAATGACTCCTTTATTCAGAATATTAGAAAAAAAGGTATAAGTAATATTATCAATGTTGAAGTGCCTATTATGAAATATGGAGACAATGTTGGAATGCAAGGAAGTGGCTTATTATTAATAAATTTTTCAAATAGATCTATAATGAAAAACCTCAAAGAGGCAATACACGAAATTCAAAATATTTTAAAACAAGAGGAAAATAGTACCAGGTTTAAATTAAGATATTTATAAATATGAAAAAAATTAATTTACTTAACGAAGATATCTATAAGCTATTTATAAAAATTGCTTTGCCAGCCTCAATTGGAACTATATTTAATAATCTTTATTCTTTAGTTGATACAATCTTTGCAGGTAGAATGATTTCTGAAACAGCTTTAGCAGCTATTGGTCAAACATTTCCTGTATATTTTATAATTATTGCTCTGGGGATAGGGCTGAGCATAGCTACAACAAGTAATGTTGCTAATTCTTTAGGAGAAAAAAATATTAAAAAAGCAAGTCATGCATTTTCACAATCTTTTGTTGTAACAATTTTAGTAGGCTTAGTTATAACTATTTTTGGACTTTATTTTGGAAACATAATTTTAGAATCTCTAAATGATGATCCAAAAACTCTTAATCTTTCATCATTATATATGAATGTAATTTATTTAGGATCAGTCATAATTCTTTTACTGATGGTATGTAATTCATGTTTATCAGCTCAAGGAGATACTAAAAGTTATAGGAATGTTTTAATTTTTAGTTTTTTTCTTAATATAATTTTAAATCCAATATTAATTACAGGAAAGATAATTAATTTTGAATTATTTGCGCCAATGGGTATAGCTGGAATAGCAATAGCTACAATACTCTCTCAAATAATTGGTCTTTTATATTTACTATATAAAATTTATAAAACAGAGATTTTTGAAAATTTTAAAAATAATTATTTAATTCCTAGATTAAGTTTAATTAAGGAAATTTCATTTCAGGCTATTCCAGCAGCATTAGGATTAATGATGATTGCTCTTGGATCATATATATTATTATTTTTTGTAAGTCGTTTTGGTAATGATGCAATTGCTGGTTTTTCTTCAGCTGGAAGATATGAACAACTGCTTTTCTTACCCTTATTAGGTTTAAGTACAGCAGTAACAGCCATTGTTGGTCAAAATTTTGGTGCTAAAAACTATGAAAGAATTTTAGAAACTTATAATAAAGCTATGATTACAGGAGTTATAATATTAACTATAGCAGGATTAATCTTATTTATAACTGCAGAAGATTCCATGAGATTATTTACTGATGATAAAGAAGTAATTTACTATGGATCAATATATCTTAAAATTTACGCACTTGGTTTTCCTGCTTTTCCTTTCTTCTTTATTTCTAATGCTTCATTCCAAGGGCTAAAAAAAGCAATAATAGTAATGTATATGGCCATAATTAGATTTGTATTAGTGCCTATAATTGTAATATTATTTGTAAATAATTTTATAGAAGAAAACTATATCTATATGTTTATTGCGTTAACTCTTGTTCATTGGATAATTGGTATCTTATATTATTTTTATTCTTCAAATAAAATTCGAAATATTCAAAACAGCTATACTACACCTTGAAGATTTGGAACAAATAAAACATCATCGTATTCTTCAGAAATAATTTTATTATTTTGTTTTATATATTTTACAAGTATTTGCTTGTTATTTTTAACAATAGGACAAACAATAATTCCTTCATTTTCAATATGAGAAAAAATTTCATTATTTATTTTTTTTGATGCTGCTGTAAATATTATTCTATCAAAAGGTATTTGTTCAATCCAACCATTATTACCATCATCGTATTTTGAAACAATATTAGTTAATTTTAATTTCTCAAAAATATTATTAGAACCTTCATGTAAATTTTTAATTCTTTCAATAGTGTACACACGCCTTGCCAAGATTGATAATACTGCACACTGATATCCACTACCAGTGCCTATTTCTAATACCTTGTGGTTACTTTTAACATCAAGTAATTCAGTCATCCTTGCTACAACGTAGGGTTGACTAATTGTTTGATTATTTTCAATTGGTAAAGCTATATTTTCATAAGCTTGATTTCTGTAAGCTTCACTAATAAACTTTTCTCTTGGAATTTTTTCAATTGCAGAGAGAACTTCAGCATTACTAATACCTGACTCTCGTAACTCGAGTATTAATCTTATTTTCCTTACATCAAGCACTAGATAAGAGTATCAGAATTATTGAAATATTTTTTCAAAACTTCTGGAATTTTAATATTTCCATCTTTCATTTGATAATTTTCAAGAATAGCAATTAGTGTTCTTCCTACTGCTAAGCCGGATCCATTAAGTGTATGAACAAAAATATTTTTATTTTCTAATTTATATCTTGTATTCATTCTCCTAGCTTGAAAATCATTACAATTTGAGCAGCTTGAAATTTCTCTATAAGTATTTTCACCTGGAAGCCACACTTCAATATCGTATGTTTTTGATGCTGAAAAGCCCATATCACCAGTACACAAAGTCATAATCCTATAATGAATATTTAAATCTTGAAGAATACTCTCAGCGCTTTCAAGCATTCTTTCTAATTCATCTTGTGAATGCTGTGGCTCTACTATTGAAACTAATTCAACTTTAGTAAATTGATGCTGTCTTAACATACCACGAGTATCTTTACCAGCAGCACCAGCCTCTGATCTAAAACATGGGGTATAAGAAGTAACTCTCATGGGTAATTGATTTTGGTTAAGTATTTCCTCTCTAACCATGTTTGTTAAAGGAACTTCAGCAGTTGGTATTAACCAATGATCTTCCCCAGCAGTAAATAAATCTTCACCAAATTTAGGTAATTGCCCTGTTCCAAAAAGGGCAGAATCTTTAACCAAAAAAGGTAAATTATATTCAATATAACCATTTTCATTCGTATGCTTATCTAACATAAAATTTGCTATTGCTCTTTCCAGCTTAGAAAGTTGATTTTTTAATAAAACAAATCTAGATCCTGATAATTTAGATGCAGTTTCAAAATTCATTAAACCTAAATTTTCCCCTAATTCAAAATGAGTTTTAGGATTAAAATCAAATTCTGGTTTTTCACCCCATTCTCTATATTTTGTATTGTCTGCTTCATTGCTTCCTATAGGTACAGTCTTATCAGCTATATTTGGAAGTCTAGAGAGAATAGTTTTTAGCTCCTCGTCTTTAATAGTCTCAAGTTCCTTTAAATTAATAATTTTATTTTTAATTTCATCAACTTTATTCATTTCTGATGAAGCATCTTTATTTTCACTTTTAAGTTTACCAATATTTTTAGAAATAGAGTTTCTTTCTGCTAAAAGGTTCTGAAGAACAGTCTGAGTTTCTCTTTTAACTTTATCTATTTCTAATATTTTATTTGATATTGGATGCTCACCTCTTTGTTTCATATAATTATCAAACTCTGTTGGATTTTCTCTGATAAAATTAATATTATGCATTACTTATCTTTATTTTTTTGTATTAGTTTTGCAATATAAATTGAAACTTCGTATAAAAATATAATTGGCAGAGCTAAACTTATTTGACTAAATGGATCAGGTGGAGTTAAGAATGCTGCCGATAAAAATGCTAATACAATTGCATATTTTCTAAATTTTTTAAGTGATTCATAAGTAACCATCCCTACTCTTGCCATTAAAGATAAAACAACAGGAAGCTGAAATGCTAAACCAAAAGCAAAAATAAATCGCATCATAAGGGATAAATATTCCCCCATCTTAGCTTCTAATCGAATAGGAACACCACTAGAACCAAGGTTTTGATAAGATAGGAAAAAAGACCATGCCAATGGCGCAATAATATAATAAACCATTGATCCACCGGCAAAAAATAAAATTGGTGTCGCAACTAAATAGGGTAAAAAAGCTCTCTTTTCCTTTTTGTATAATCCTGGTGCAATAAATCTCCATATTTGTATTGCAATTAATGGGAATGAAAAAAATAAAGCAAAGAAAAAAGCTATTTTTAATTCTGTAAAAAAAGCTTCTTGTAAAGCTGTATAAATAAAACCTTGACCTTTATCTTTATCAAATAGTTCTACTAGAGGACTGGCTAAAAAGGCAAATAATTCATCTGCAAAGTAAAAACAAACAATAAAGATTAATAAAATATATAAAAAACTCCATAGTAGTCTTTTTCGTAACTCGGTGAGATGCCCTATTAGAGACATTTCTTCAAATTTTTCTTCAGCCATTACAAAAATAATAAATTAATTTTTTTTTGAAAATTCATTCTCGGTCATTTTCACTGTTTCTTGAACTTCTTTAATCTCGTTTTCAAAATTTTTTTTGATATTAATGCCGTCTTTTATTTTTTTTACCTCTTTGACTGATTTAGCTAATTCTTTAATTTCTTCCTCCTCAGCAATTTCATTTATAGATGACTTAAATTCAGAAGACATTTTTTTAATATATTTAGTAAAAGATCCAACTTGTTTAATGAATTTTGGAAGATCTTTTGGGCCAATAACAACAACGACTATTATCCCAATTAAGAAAATTTCACTCCAACCAAAAGTAAACATTATATTTACTTTTCTTCGTCGTTTTTATTCTCTAAATTTTTATCTTCTTTTTTTTCTTCGTCAGACATTCCTCTCTTGAATGATTTGATTCCTTTTGCCATATCACCCATAAGTTGAGGTATTTTACCTCTACCGAAAAGAAGTAGAACAATAACGAGTACAATTAATAATTGCCAAATACTAGGTGTCATACAGGGCTTATACGGAAACTATAGGAAAAAAACAAGAAGTAATAAGTTAACTAAGTATTTTGAATAAAATCATCAATATTATTTTCATCATCCTGTTCTAAATTATCATTACTTTGTAAATTTTCATCATTTTTGGCAAGATCACTTATAGTTGCAATCGCAGAACGTTTATCAAGAAAACCACTTGCCTTTAGCTCCTCTTTATTGGGTAAATCGGATAAACTATTCAATCCAAAATGTTCAACAAACAAATCTGTGGTAGACCATAAAGTAGGTTTACCAGGTATACTTTTTCTACCTGAAGGACGTATCCATCCTATTTCCATCAAATGATCTAGAGAGCCTCTACCCATTTGAACACCTCTAATATTTTCAATTTCTGATCTTGTTATTGGTTGTTGGTAAGCAATTATAGATAATGTTTCTAATGCTGCTCTTGATAATTTTCTTTTCTGTGTTTTAAAAATTGTTAATTCATCACTGAGATCTTCAGCAGTTCTAAAAGACCATTTGTTGCCAGTTTTGATTAAATTAATACCTCTATTTTTATAAAAATCTTTAATTTCTAGTAATAGCTTACTTATATTATTTTTATCTTTAATTTTTTCTTTTAAATCATTTTCATCAAGTGGCTCTCCTGATGCAAATAATATTGCTTCTAAAATTTTAATATCTTTATTATTCATTTTGATTAAATTTTAAATAAATATTCCCAAAACTTTCATCTTGTTTTAAATCAATAAAGCCATTTTTTGATAATTCTAAAGAAGCAACAAAATTAGATGAGATAATGGATTTATTAATTGTCTTATTAGCTTTAATTAAATTTGGAATTACATTTAAAAAATTAGTCCATTCTGTAATATTTCCAAAAATACCTTTTAATCTTTTAACTGCTTGATCAACTGAATAAAGTTCTGAATACTCAATAGTTAATTGTTTTACCTGTTCATTCGATTTAAGTATTTGACTATATGATTTTAGTAAGTCATATAAATTAGAAGTATAATTAATATTATATTTAACTTTGAGACCTTCAGATGACCCCCCATAAAATACATCTCTATTAACAAGAGGTCTTGAATATATGATTTTAGAAATATTTTGAAAAGCCTCTAGTCTCTGTAATTGATATTTTAAAGCCTCTTCTAATTCATCAGCTGTATATTCATCTGTTTTTTCTTCTTTTGGCAATAGTAATCTTGATTTCAAATACGTTAGCCATGCTGCCATCACTAAATAATCTGCAGCTATTTCAATATGAATATTTCTATATTGATTAATAAAATTAATATATTGATCAGCTAACTCGGATATAGATATATCAGATAAATCAACCTTCTGTGATCTAGCCAAAACCAACAAAAGGTCTATAGGACCTTCAAAATTGTCTAATAATAGGTTAAATTGACCTTCTTTTATTTCTGTATCTGGAACATTTAACACAACTTTTTATATAAAATTATTGAGATTCTCTCAATATTATTAATTTTGTAAATTAAGTATTATGCAAGTCTTAACAATTGTTAATAAATCACAAGCTTCAAAAGCGTTATTCTTAGAGATATAATTTTTATAGGTAATAAAATATTGTGTACCTATTTCAGTTTTTTTATAAAAAACAAAAATATCTTCATGATCTATAATTGCTTTTTTATTTTCTAATAAATTGTACAAATATTTATTAATATTTTCAAAATTATCATTGCTATATAATTGAATTGTAAAATCAAGTTCGTCTATATTTTTAAAATCAAAATCTTTAATTTCATTATCTATGTTATTTAAACTTTTCTTGTCTAAATAATCAACAACCTCACCTTCTTTATTAGTAGGAATAACAAAATATTTATCAGTAAATTTAGGAATGACAAAATACTCCCTATTACTAAAATAATAAAATGAGATAAGATAAAGAATAATAATAAATAGCAATAATAATAAAGAATATTTTAAAATGTGATTATTTTTTCTTTTAAAAATAATTCTTTTAATCATTACATTGTTTCAGGTGCGCTTATATCAATAATTGAAAATATATCTTTTAAAACAACTCTAAATGATTCCAACCAAAATAGTTTTGAAATTGTCTTTTCTATATTTTTTGAATCTATAAAACGAAGTGATTCATTATCTTTACCTTTATTCCAAATTGAATGGAAATCAGAGGATATTTCTTCTAAGTAATTTATTAGTCGATGTGGTTCATTATAATATGATGATTGATACAACAAATAAGGATAACAAATTAACTTTTTGATTAATTTTACCTCCTCATCAGATAGATTTTGTATTTCAGTAAAATTATAATCTTTTTTAATTTTTATACCTAATTCATTTGCTTTATTAATTACTGATGAAGCTCTAGCGTGTGCGTATTGACAATAAAAAACTTTGTTATCTTTATTTTTTTCAACAACAGAATCTAAATTAAAGTCAATTGCTGTCTCATTTTTAGTAGAAATCATGTAGTACCTTATAGGATCTTTTCCAACCTTAGAATGAACATTAGCTAATGTTACAAAATTTCCAGATCTTTTTGACATTTTAATTTTTTGTTTATTTTGAATTAAACTTACAATCTGACAAGTTAAAATGTTTAAATAAGTTTCATCATCTTTAATAGCTTTAATTAACGAATTCATTCTTGGAATATAGCCAATATGATCAGACCCCCAAATATTTACTAATCTGTCAAAATTTCTTTTACATTTATCTAAATGATATGCTGCATCATTTGCAAAATAGGTCCATTCACCATTTGATTTTTTTAATGCTCGATCTTCATTGTCTAGTAATTTAGAGGATCTAAATAATAGTTGCTCTCTTGGCTCCCAATCAGAATCATCACCCTTTGGTTTCTCTAAAATACCTTCATATAATAATTTTTTTTCATCCAAGATTAAAAAAAGTTCGTCAATAATTTTACTTTTTTCTATTTCAGTTTCATGAGTAAATTTATCAAATCTTATGTTTATTAATTCTAAATCTGATTTTATGCTTAAAAGTATATTTTTTAATGCGAAATTTTTAAAATATTGAATTGTTTCTTCTTGCTGAAAGTTTAACCACTTATCACCATCTTCATTTTTAATTTTTTTGGCAATATCTATTAAGTATTCACCAGGATACTCATCTTCTTCTAACTCAATTTTTTTATCAAATAATTGTAAATATCGTTTCAAAAGAGAGTTTGATAATTTATCAATTTGAGAACCTGCATCATTAACGTAATATTCTCTAGTAACATCAAAACCTGTTTTAGTATAAAGAGAGCTTAATACATCTCCAAATACAGCACCTCTTATATGAGCTATATGCAATGGTCCAGTTGGATTAGCTGAAACAAATTCGACATTTATTTTTCTATCTGCACCATAATTAACATGATTTAAAAAATTTTTACTATAAATTTCTTTTAAACTTCTTAATACAAATTCATCTTTTAAAAAAAAATTTATAAAACCATTTTTTGAAACCTCAAAATGATCGATAAATTTGATTGATTTAATTCTATCATTTAGTTCTTTTTCAATATTAAAATTTTCATTAATAATTTTTCTTTTAACAATTAAATAAAAGTTCGTTGCCAAATCACCTTGTTTACTATTTGAAGAGAAATCGATGCTAATCTGTTTTTTATTGATTGGAGATATAAATTTGTTACTCTCTAAAAAATCTGTAAAATCAAATAAAAAATCTGAAAGGTCTTTTATAAAATTATTCACTAATCTCCTTATATAAATTAAGAGCAAATCTATCTGTCATTCCTGAAATATAATCACAAATTAATCTTTCAATTTCGATATTTTGATCCCTCCAATCTATAGGTAGTTTATTATTATTTTTTACGAAATAAGTAAACAAAGTAGATATAACCTTTTTTGAATACTGTCTCTTATCTGATAAATGACTGTGATTATAAACTTTATCAAATAAGAATTTTTTAATTATGTCACAATTTTTCTTCATTTCATTTGAAAATGAAACAACGAAATTATTTTTTTTACGTATATCATCAATAGAATTGATATTATTATTAATTAAATTTTTTTTTGTAGTTTCATATATATCATTTATCATATTAGATATGGAGTTTCTTAATACTTGATACACTAGAAGTTTATTAGGGATATCTTTGTAGTGATCCTTTAAATTAATTATGATTTTTTCAAAAAAACTTAACTCTGCAATATCATCTAATGATATTAAATTTGCTCTAATAGCATCCTCTACATCGTGATTATTATAAGCAATATCATCAGATATGCTTGCTATCTGTGATTCTAAATAAGGTTGATCAGTTAAATTTAGATTATGTAATTTTGAATAATTGTCTAAGTGATAAGGTAAATGACCACTCAAAATTCCATTATGTTTTATTATTCCCTCTAAGCTCTCCCATGTTAGATTTAATCCATCAAAATCAGGATGTCGTTTTTCTATAAATGTTAAAACTCTCAAGGTTTGATCATTATGATTAAAACCTCCAAACTTTTTCATTGAATTATCAAGTGCATCTTCGCCAATGTGACCAAAAGGAGGATGGCCTAAATCATGTGCGAGAGCAACTGTTTCACCTAGATCTTCATCTAAATCAAGTAATCTACAAATTGATCTAGATATTTGGGCAACTTCCAAAGAATGAGTTAGTCTAGTCCTAAAATAATCACTCTCACTTTCAATAAAAACTTGGGTTTTGTGTTTTAATTTCCTAAAAGAATTAGAGTGAATAACTCTAGCTCTATCTCTTTCAAATGGATTTCTCAAGTCATCATCTAGTTCATTATACAATCTTCCATTTGAATTATCTGGATTGGAAGCTAAATGTTTGAACATAAGAAAATTTATATTATAATTGTAAAAAAATAACTAATAACAATATTTAGATAAATGAACAATATAATTGAAGTTACAGAAAGTGCTCAGAATCATATCAACAAGATACTTCTATCTGAAAAATCAAACTATTTCAGAATTACCGTATTAGGTGGTGGTTGTGCTGGATTTCAATATAAATTTGATTTTTCTGATAAACCAAATGAAGATGATTTAATCTTTAATTATAAAAATGCTGATGTAGTAATAGATAAAACTTCAATTGAATTAATTAAAGGATCGAAAATTGATTATGTTAATGAATTGATTGGATCATCCTTTAAAATTTCTAATCCACTAGCATCTTCTTCATGTGGGTGTGGTACTTCTTTTTCAATATAAATGAAAATTACTACCTGGAATGTAAATTCAGTTAATGCAAGAATAGAACATTTAATAAAATTTATAAAAAAAGATCAATCAGATTTATATTTAATTCAAGAATTAAAGTGTACAAATGAAAGTTTTCCTAAAGAGGAATTAGAAAATATTAATTATAAGTGTTATGTAAATGGGCAAAAAGCTTGGAATGGAGTAGCCATACTCAGCAAAGAAAATATTGAAATTTCAAATTTAAATATTCCTGATTACAAAGATGCAAATTCCAGATTTATTGAAACAGAAATATCCTTAAAAAATATAAAAAATAAAATTAAATTAATAAATATTTATCTTCCAAATGGAAATCCAATTGAAACTGAAAAATTTGATTACAAAATTGATTGGATGATAAATTTTAATAAATATATCAAAGAATTAATTGATAATAATCAACCAATTATTATAGGCGGAGATTTTAATGTAATACCTAATGATGAAGATGTGTATTCACCAGAAAATTTTAAAAATGATGCTTGTGCCCATCCATTTACAAGAGAAAAATTTAGAAATCTTTTGAATTTAGGTTTTGTTGATACAGTTAAATACTTTGTTGATGGAAATACAAACTGGACCTTTTGGGGTTATAGAGGTGGAAGTTGGCAAAAAGGTAATGGTCTTCGAATTGATCATTTTCTTACTACTCCAGAGGTAACTGATTTAATTAAATCAGTTAATGTTAATCGTGAACCAAGAGGCTGGGAAAAAGCTTCTGATCACACTCCAGTTACGATTGAATTAGTTAATTAATATTAAATATCAGCGTATGTATGCGTTTCGTCTTTTGCTCCTGGTTGAGTAACAGCACCCTCGTAAGCTGGCCCGACAGTTTGGGAATATTTCCATATGGATCCAGAATTATGATTAGTTTTTCTTGGTTTCCAATCATTTTTTCTCTTTTCTATTTCATCATCTGAAAGTGTAACATTGATTTCTCCTTTAACAGCATCAATAATAATTTCATCCCCATCTTTAAGTAAACCTATCATACCTCCTACAGCTGCTTCTGGTCCTACATGACCAATACAAAATCCTCTTGTACCGCCTGAAAATCTTCCATCTGTAATTAATGCAACAGTTTCGCCTAGTCCTTGACCATATATTGCACCTGTTGTTGAAAGCATTTCACGCATACCAGGACCTCCCTTAGGGCCTTCATATCTAATTATTACTGCATCTCCTGCTTTAATTTCATTTTTTAATACTGCAGTTAAAGCATCTTCTTCTGAGTCAAAACATTTAGCTTTACCTTTAAAAGTTAAATTTTTCAAACCTGCTATTTTTGATATACATCCATCTGGAGCAAGATTACCCCACAGCCCAACGACTGAACTATTTTCACTAATTGGATTATCACATTTATAAACAACATCTTGATTTGTAGGGAATATTACTTCTTTATGATTTTCAGCTATTGTTTTTCCTGTAACAGTTATGCAGTCTCCGTTTATATAACCACCATCTAATAAAGATTTAATAACAACTGGAACGCCTCCTACATCATATAAATCTTTAGCAACGTACTTTCCACCAGGTTGCATATCTCCAATATAAGGAGTCGAATTATAAATTTCTACAACATCTCTTAATGTAAATTTTAAACCTGCTTCGTTAGCTATCGCAGGAAGATGGAGTGCTGCATTAGTTGAACCTCCAGTAGCTGCAACTACTCTTGCAGCGTTTACTAATGAATCAATAGTTACTATATCCCTTGGTCTTATATTCTTTTCTAATAAATTCATTATAGCTTTACCACTCTTTTCACCATAAGCTTTTCTTTCTTCAGTATTTACTGCTGGTGGCATAGCCGAATTTGTTAGAGCTAAACCAACTGCTTCAGAAATACATGCCATTGTATTTGCTGTAAACTGACCTCCACACGATCCAGCAGATGGGCAAGCAACTTGTTCGATATCCTTTAAATCTTGATCTGATATAGTTCCAGCAGCATGTTTTCCTACTGCTTCAAAAACATCAATAACAGTAACATCTTTACCCTTATATTTTCCTGGTAAGATTGAGCCTCCATAAATGAATACAGATGGTACATTTAATCTAACCATAGCCATCATTAAACCTGGCAAAGATTTATCACAGCCAGCAAGTCCAACTATTGCGTCATAGCAGTGACCTCTCACAGACAATTCAATGGAATCTGCAATAACCTCTCTACTAATGAGAGAGGATTTCATTGCCTCATGGCCCATGGCAATTCCATCTGTTACTGTTATAGTTGTAAATTCTCTTGGTGTTCCTCCAGCATCTTTGACACCTGTCTTCACATGTTGCGCTTGATCTTGGAGAGTAATGTTGCAAGGAGCTGATTCATTCCAAGTGCTAACAACACCAACAAATGGTTGATAAATTTCATGTTCTTTCAAACCCATAGCATAATAATAAGATCTATGGGGCGCACTTTTAGGCCCTACACTAACATATCTACTAGGTAAATTAGATTTTCTATTTGATCCCTTATCTTCCATTCTATTTGATAGTATTTATTATTTGATCAATTTTTTCAATAGAAGATTTATAAATTTTTGCCTCATTTTTAAATTTATTAATAATTTCTTCTGAAGCTTTACTCATAAAATTATCATTGTTTAATTTGTCATTAACTTTATTAAATTTTTCTTGCTCTACTTGCTTTTTCTTGTTTAATTTTTTTAGTTCTGCTTCTGAGTCAATAATACCATCCAAAGGGATTAAAACTGACAATGATGTTAATACAATTAAAGCTGAATTCTTATTTGGCTGAATTTTTTCAAAACTAATATCTTTGGTTTTTAAAAAATTACTTATTTCATTTTTATAGCCAATTAGAAAATTATTAAGTTCTTCATTTTTTGCTTCTATGAAGATATTTATTAATTGTTTATAGGGTATATTTAGTTCTGATCTCAAATTTCTTATAGATGTTATGAATTCAATAAATATTTCGAAGTTTTTTTTAGAATTATTAAAAGAATTATTTGTTGAATAATTTTGAAAAACTTGGTTCATTAAATATGATTTATCGTCAACTAAAGATCTCCATAATTTTTCACTTATAAATGGCATTATGGGATGTATTATCTTTAAAACTTGAATAAATGTCCATCCAGAAACTTTTTTAATTTCATCAGCAAATTTTTCATTTTCAAAATTTTGTTTAATAATTTCAATGTACCAATCACAATAAGTATGCCATACGAAATGATAAATTTTATTGGCTATTTCATGAAACAAATACTTTTTAGTTAATTGATCAAGTTGAGTGTTCAAATCATTCAATTCTTTTATTATCCATTTGTTTGCATCAAAAATAATTGGATCAATTGATATATCATCTATAAAAATTGAATTATTCAATTGTAAAAATTTTCCAGCATTCCAAATTTTATTTGTAAATGATTTATATCCTTTAACTCTATTTTCAGATAATTTTACATCTCGTCCAGGATTTAATAGTGCTGTTAGTGTAAATCTTAATGTATCAGCGCCATATTTATCTAATAACTCTAAAGGATCAATTATATTTCCTTTTGATTTAGACATTTTTTGTCCTTTTTCATCACGTATTAAAGGATGAATATAAATATCTTTAAATGGAGTTTCCTTCATAAAATAAGAACCCATCATCATCATCCGCGCAACCCAAAAAAATATGATATCAAAACCAGTAACCAAAACGTTACCAGGATAAAATTTATCTAATTCATACGTTTTATTTGGCCAATCTAAAGTAGAGAATGTCCATAGAGCAGAAGAAAACCAAGTATCTAGAACGTCTTCATCTTGTCTAAGCTCAACATCCTTTCCATAAAATTCTTTTGCTTGATTTTGTGCCTCTTCTAGAGTTTCACTAACAAAATATTTTTTATCAGGACCATACCATGCAGGAATTTGATGCCCCCACCATAACTGTCTTGAAATACACCACGGTTGAATGTTTTCCATCCAATTATAAAATGTATTTTCCCATTGTTTGGGAATAAAATTAGAAGTATTATCTCTAACAGCTGATATTGGATCAACTGATAATTTTTTTGCATCACAAAACCATTGGTCTGTCAGCCATGGCTCAATAACAACACCTGATCTATCACCATATGGTATGACCATTTGCTGTTTTTCTTCTTTAATTAATAAATTCATTTCATCTAATTTTTTTAAAATTAGTTTTCTTGCATCAAATCGATCTAAATTTTGAAATTCTTCAGGAGCATTTGAGTTCAGTTTAGCATTTTCATCAAAAATATTAATAAATTCTAAATCATGTCTCTTTCCTACCTCAAAATCATTAAAGTCATGTGCAGGTGTAATTTTTACCGCTCCAGAACCTTTTTCAGGATCTGCATATTCATCAGCAATGATTGGTATTTTCTTATTTGAAATTGGTAAGTTACAAAATTTGCCAATTAGATTTTTATATTTTTCATCATCTGGATGAACGGCAACTGCAGTATCACCTAACATTGTCTCAGGTCTTGTTGTTGCAACTATGATATGATTGTTTTCATCTATAGGATATTTAATATGCCATAAACTTCCTTCAGTATCTCTTTGCTCTACTTCTAGATCAGAAATAGCTGTTAAAAGTTTTGGGTCCCAATTCACCAATCTCTTATCTTTATAAATAATTCCATCATTAAATAAATTAACAAAAACTTTCTTAACTGCATTGGAAAGTCCTTCATCCATAGTAAATCTTTCTCTTGACCAATCTGCAGAAGCCCCAAGTCTTCTTAATTGATTACTTATCTGACCACCTGACTCTTTTTTCCATTCCCATACTTTTTCAATAAACTTTTCTCTGCCTAGAGATCGTCGATCTAGATTTGACTCACTTAATTTTCTTTCAACCACCATCTGAGTAGCTATCCCTGCGTGATCTGTCCCTGCTTGCCACAATACTTCCATACCCTTCATTCTATGATATCTGATTAATATATCTTGAATTGTGAACGTTAAAGCATGACCCATATGTAAGCTGCCTGTAACATTAGGTGGTGGCATCATTATAGAATAAGGCTCACCTCCTTTTTGTGGTTTAAAACAATTTGATTGCTCCCATTGTGAATAAAGATTTTTTTCATCTTTTAAAAAATCAAAAAATTTATCAAGCTCCATCGTAACTATTTTGAATCGAAATAATTTTTTAGTAATTTTGGGATTTTCTCATCAAGTATTTTTTCAATTTTATTTTCTACAAGATAGGAGAGTTTTTGATCTATAATATCATTAATTTCACTATTTATCTCTTCATCTTTTTGAAGTAATTTTATTGTACCATCACTATTAACCTTTTGGTTAAGTATCAAAATATTGGATGATAAATCATTATCTGAAATATTTTTTTCATCTTCAAGTGCTCTTCGTATGACTTCAAGAGATTCATTGATAGAATTTTTTGTATTCATATAAGTATTATAAATGTTTAATTAAATTAATAAAACTCTAATTATAGCTAGGAAGATACTCCTCAAATAATTTAATCAGTGAACCATCTAAAGCTAGTAAATTAAAATAATTAATCAAATAGTTTTTATTTGCATTAAAATATTCAACATTTACGTTTAAAAGATTAGTTTCTGCTTCTATTAGATCAGTGATAGATTTTGTCCCAAGATTATATTCCTCTTGGGTACTTTCTAGAAGAGTATTTGCATACTCTATAGTTAATAAAGATGTATTTAAATTTGATTTACTAACTAAATAGTTTTTATAATAGTTTGATACCTCAATATTTAAACTTTCTTTAAGATCCTCTAACTCAATTTCAGTTTGTAAAATTTGGGAATTTATTTTTCTAATATCTGATTTGTCAATGTTTTGCTGAAATATAGGAATTGTTAAAGTTAACCCTATTGATGCATTGGTATTTTCACTTCCAGGATCTATTCGTGAACCCTCAGAATACTCTGTTGAAGCAGTTATATCTAAGGTTGGTCTGTTAGAAGCTTTTTCTTTTGAGAGATCAAGTTCTTTAATTTTAATATTGTTTTGAGCAATTAAAATATTAAAATTATTCTTATAAACTTCAGAAAGTATGTTATCAAAATTTAAATTATCTTCTATATTTACATAATCTTCTAAATTAATAGCTTCTTTACCAACAATTGATTTAAATGTTGTTAAACTGACTTTGTAATTTTGTTTGGCTAAAAAAAGATTTGTTTCAGCAATTGAAAAAGCACTCTCAGCATTTTTCAATTCAGTTATGGTTGCTGATCCCAATTCATATTTTAATTTTACTTCTTCTAAAAATCTTGAAACAGAATCAAAATTCTTTTCGGAAGCCTCTAATGATTTTTCATAATTTATTACAGTTAAATAACCATCTACAGCTGTTAATGATAGATCTTGAACTGTTTTATAAAAGTTTATTACTGCATTTTCGTAAATAATTTTTGATCTTTCTATTTCTAAACTTTTTTCACCGCCATCATACAAATTTTGAGTAATACTAATTTTATATTTATCTGTAAAAGTCTCTGGTGTTGTTGACACACCAGCTGCTGATGTTGTATCACTATTACTATATGTACCAGAAATTGTGCCAGTAACTGTCGGAAGTTTTTTGCCTATAGCTACCTCAATAGTTTCTTTGCTTTCATTCAGTTTTTCAAAAGCAATTTTTACTTTCAAATTATTTGCAATCGTACTTTTTACAGAATCATCAATCGATAGAGCAAATATAGATTTAGAATAAATAAGTAATAAAAATAATATAAATAATCTCATTTAAAATTTAAAATCCTCTTGTTGTTCTTGAATTTGATAACTACTCATTACATCAAATAAATACTCAGATGAATACAAATCTTCGTTTCTTATAATTTTATAAGCCTTACCCAAATTATCATATATTTTTTTAATATATATTAACCTTCCTCCATTCATTGCTAATTGATTCTTTAACTTATCAGTTATTTTAAATATAGGTCCGTCAATAATAATTAAGCTAAATGGAGCTTTATCAGATAATCCATCTAATAGATTATTATTAAATAAACTAATATTAGTATTATCGGTATTGTTAATATTATGTTCTAATAATTTAAATAGTTCTCTATTTTCTTCTACAACATGAAGTTCTTTACATAGTGAGCTAATTAAAGCAGAAAAGTAGCCCGTTAAGCCGCCTATATGCAATACCTTATCATTATGTAAAATTTTCGAATATTTTATAATTTGAGCTAGGTGTAAATTTTTAAGATATCCTCTTTTGTCAGTTATATCTAAATTATTATCTAGGTAACAATTCTTACATAAGCTGACATCCAAATAATTTTCTTTAGGAGTATTTTCAAATATTTGTAAGATATTTTCTTCATTAATTTTGTTTGGTCTCAGCTGATTAACAACCATATTTTTTCTTGCAATTTCAAATGTTTCACTCATTTCTTAAAGGATGCTTTATATAAACCTATTATATAATCAATTATTTTAATTATATTATTAATCTTTAGAATTTTTTTTCATTAATTGACTAGAAATAATATAGTGATAATTGTCATTTTTTTTAGGCTCGGTGGCAGAGTGGTGATGTAGGGGCCTGCAAAGCCTTGCACAGCGGTTCGATTCCGCTCCGAGCCTCCAAATTTTTCTTGTTTTTTAATTTTTTTTTATTATCAACAAAATTGTGTTCCTCGGTAGCTCAGTGGTAGAGCAATCGGCTGTTAACCGATCGGTCGCTGGTTCGAGCCCGGCCCGGGGAGCCATTTTATCTAAGCTTTAACTTCTACCAATTCTTCAAAACGTGTTGTGTAACATGGGGATACGTTTTCTCTTTTCATCTTCCATATTTTTTCTATACCTTCAGAAGCTATCTTTAACGTTGAACTTCCATATCTAGAATTAATATTATCAATAGTATTCATTATTCTATCCGACGTATCACGGTCATAATCAAGCAATCCTCTAGTTACATTGTGTCTGCTAAGACCATATAATGTAATTCCAGCTTTTTTATAACGAAATCCTGGTCGGTATATCTTTCTAATTCCTTCAAGAGCTCTTTTAACAATTTTTATGCTATTATTTGTTGGAAAAGGTAAGTGTAGTTTTATTGAATTCGAATATTGTTTCTCTCTTCTATTAAAATGATTTGTTAACACAAAAACACTCATCGACTCAGCCACTAACCCCTCTTCCCTTATCTTCTCTGATACTCTTGATCCATAAGTTGATATTGATTCCTCCAAATCAAATAATTTTTCTATTGGCTGACTAAATGATCTTGAGACACAACAACTCTGTTTATCACTTGGAACCAAATCAAGTTCTAAACACGATACACTATTTAATTCTAGGTATGTCTTCTCTCCCACTACACCCATATTTTTTCTTATCCATCCTCTGTCCATTTGCGAAAATTGATAAGCATTATGAATATTATATTTTTTCAGGAAAAGAGATAATCTTCTTCCAATGCCCCATACTTCTTCAATGGATGTTAATTCTAATGCTTTTTTTATTTCTATTTTATTTTTTAGTATGCACACACCTTTATAGTCTAGTTGTTTTTTTGCTAAATGATTAGCTATTTTTGATAGTGTTTTTGTTGAACCCACTCCAATACTAACTGGAATACCAACCCACTTCTTGATTGTTTGTCTAATATGTCTGCAATAAGTATTTAACTCATAGTTCTCAAAACCATTTAAACCAAGAAATGCTTCATCTATGGAGTAGATTTCTACCTCTGAAGAGAAACTTGATAAAGTTTCCATTACTCTCTGAGAAATATCACCATATAAAGAATAATTAGATGAAAAAACTTTAACATCATTTTTTTCAATAATATTTTTTGCTTTAAAATAAGGTTCACCCATTTTTATCCCTAATTTTTTTGCTTCTTTTGATCGTGCAATGATACAACCATCATTATTGGAAAGTACGACAATTGGTTTTCCTATAAGTTTTGGATTAAATATTCTTTCACATGACGCATAAAAATTATTGCAATCTATCAATGCTATAGATTGATTTACTGAGCTATGATTTCTATTAAGTAGTTTTGTGTATGACATATGTCACTACCCCCCATATAAAACACTCCATTTCTTCTTTAACTTGAATACTAGGATACTCATTATTGGCAGAAACTAAAAATAGTGACTGATCTTTCTTTTTCAGTTTTTTGACTGTTAGGTCACCAAAGATGGAGGCTATAACAATATTGTCGTTGCGAGGTGTAATACTTCTATCAACAATAAGTAAATCACCTGATAATATGCCTGCATCGGTCATAGAAGGGCCATTAGCTTTAACGATATAGGTTGCTGTTGGACGTTGAACCAAATATTCATTGAGATCAAGTTTGTTTTCCATATAATCAGTAGCTGGAGATGGAAAACCTGCAGATACTGTATCAAGAAAATAAGGTGTTATTTGATCTCCTTTGGATTCAGCTTTAAATATTAAGTTTTCTATTTTTTTAGACATAATATTAGAAAAAATATTTAAATAATTGATAAATAATAATTATATTATTTATAAAATTATTTGTTCTACTTTTGTTCTAATTTATTCAGAATGAGAAAAAAGTCAATATAATATTTTTAAAATACTGTTAAAAAACGCTATGACAAAATTATTCGAAGATGATGCATACCTTAAAGAATTTAAAGCAAAAATTATAGGTATTGTGAAAGAAGAAAATCGTATTGAGTTAGATAAGACAGCATTTTATGCAAAAAGTGGTGGTCAACCTGGAGACACAGGTGCAATAGAAGCTGAAAATATAAAAATACACGTTTTAGATACTATTAAAGAAAATAATAAAATAATAAATATTGTAGATGATCTAAAAGATCTTGAAGAGAATGTTGACATAATTGGAAAAATAAATTGGGATTTACGATACAAGCATATGAGAATGCATACTGCACTGCACTTGTTGTGTTCTATAGTCCCTTTAGGAGTAACTGGTGGTCAAATTGGTTATGAAAAAAGTCGATTAGATTTTAATGATCCAGATAAATTAATAAATAAAGAAGAATTAGAAGAAAAAATAAATTTGTTGGTTGAAGATAATCATACCGTTACTAGTGAAGTAATTGAAAGTAGTATATTGGAAGAAAAACCTGAACTTGTAAGAACTATGTCAGTAAAACCCCCCCAAGTAGATGGTAAAATAAGATTAATTAAAATTGGTGATGTTGATTTACAACCTTGTGGTGGTACACATGTGAAATCAACTAATGAGATTGGTAAAATTCAAATCGGCAAAATAGAAAACAAAGGTAAAATGAATAGAAGAGTTAATTTATTGTTATCTTCTTAAATTACTGATGAAGAATCTGACTTAAAAATAACTTTGTACGATCACTCTCTGGATTATTGAAAAACTTATCTGGACTAGCTTCCTCAACAATTTTTCCTTCATCCATAAACACCATTCTATCAGCAACTGTTTTGGCAAAACCCATTTCATGAGTAACAACAATCATGGTCATTCCACCATTTGCCAAATCAACCATAACATCTAAAACTTCTTTAATCATTTCGGGGTCTAGAGCTGAAGTTGGTTCATCAAAAAGCATAATGTTAGGATTCATTGCAAGAGATCTGGCAATTGCTACTCTTTGTTGTTGACCACCAGATAATTGACCGGGGTACTTGTTAGCTTGCTCAGGAATTTTTACTATTTCTAACTGTCTCATGGCTAGTTCCTCTGCTTCAGCTTTAGGCATTTTTTTTACCCAAATTGGAGCTAGTGTTATATTTTCTTTAACAGATAAATGAGGAAATAAATTAAATTGCTGGAATACCATTCCAACTTCTTTCCTAACATTATCAATATTTTTTAAATTTCCAGTTAACTCAATTCCATCTACAACAATTGAGCCCTCTTGATGTTCTTCCAATCTATTAATACATCTAATCATTGTAGATTTTCCAGAGCCAGAAGGTCCGCAAACAACAATTCTTTCTTTTTTCTTAACTTCAAGATTTACATCTTGTAATACATGAAAATCTCCAAACCACTTGTTTACATTTTTTAATGAAATTATTGATTCTTCACTCATTTTAATCAGCCCCCATATTAATACCTGTTTTTAATTTCTTTTCCAAATACAAACTGTATCTAGACATTCCAAATGTGAATATAAAAAATACTAAACTTACAAAAAAGTAAATTTCATAAGATAGACCTAACCAATTAGTATCTGCTAAGGTACCTCTTCCAATACCTAGTAAATCTAATATTCCTACAATAATAACTAACGTTGTATCCTTAAATAAACCTATAGATGTGTTCACAATTGGTGGTATGGAAATTCTAATTGCTTGAGGAAGAATAATTAATAAATTCATTCTCCAATAAGACATTCCAAGTGATTTCGCGGCTTCATATTGACCAGGAGGTATAGCCTGAAGTCCTCCTCTTATAACCTCAGCCATGTAAGCGGATTGAAATAAAGTTACTGCAACAAGAACTCGGACTAAGCCATCCATATCTATTCCTTCTGGTAAAAAAAGAGGAAGCATTACCATTCCAAAGAATAATAAAGTTATAAGAGGAACACCTCTAATAAACTCAATAAACAATGTACACATCATGCTTATAACTGGTAACTTAGATCTTCGGCCTAAAGCCAACATAATTCCAATAGGAAAAGCTAATGCAATTCCGGTACAGCCTAAGACAAGTGTTACTAGAAGACCTCCCCATTTGTTAGTAGAGACTTCTGCAAAACCCAATCCACCATTTAGTAAAAAATATGCTATTACAGGAAAGATATATGTAAAATATAAGAAATACTTTCTATATGGAAGTCTAGCATACAAAAGAGGCAGCAGCGCTAAAGCTAACATAACATACGCGATATTAACTCTCCAAACTTCGACCTTTGGATAAAATCCATAAATAAATTGATAAAACCTTACATATATAACTGCCCAACAAGCTCCACCATTTTCAGGATCTAAATTTCGTGAACACATTTCTTGATTAGTAATTTGTTCACCAAGATAATTATATTTAAAGTCAGCTGAAAATATTGTCCAATCTAAAATCCAAGGAATAAACTGATACAAACAATAAATAACAAATAAAGTTATTAATGAATTTGTCCAATTAAAGAATAAATTAATTCGTAACCAGCCAATAATACCTGTTGTTGCAACTGGTGGTTTTCTAACTTCATTAATTTTGTTCATTACTTTTCCTTAAATTGTATACTTCTATTATAAATGTTCATAAAGAATGATATTGTAAGACTAATTGACAAATAAGTTGCCATAACAATTGCCATACATTCAATAGCCTGACCAGTTTGATTTAAACTTATTCCTCCAAAACCGTGAACAAGGTCTGCATATCCAACAGCAATTCCTAAAGAAGAATTTTTAGTTAAGTTTAGATACTGACTTGTTAGCGGAGGTACAATAACTCTGAGAGCTTGGGGAATAATGATAAGCCTCATTATCCATGTTTGTTTTAAGCCTATAGCAGCTGAGGCCTCTCTTTGTCCTTTTGAGACAGACATTATACCTGCTCTAACAATTTCAGAAATAAAGGCTGCTGTGTAAATTGATAAAGCTAAAAACATTGCTATAAATTCAGGTCTAATAACTAGACCGCCTTTAAAGTTAAAACCTTTTAATTCTGGATGCTCAAAAGACAAAGGTGAGCCAAGAATAAAAAATAAAATTAATGGAACAATAAAAATTAATCCAATTGAACTTGAGAATACTGGGAATTGTTGACCTGTCTTATCTTGTCTTTTTTTTGCCCATCTATTTATTAAGAAACTTGAAATTAAAGCCAATACAATTGCAATGGATACATATGAAAATCCACTTTCAAATATTGGTCTTGGAGAATACAATCCTCTGTTTGAAATATAAAATACATCAAGAATTTGTAGTGATTGCTTAACTCGAGGTAGTTGAATTAAAATGCTATACCATAAAATTATTTGAAGAAGTAAAGGAACATTTCTTGAAAATTCAACATAAATATAAACTAATCGACTTAACAACCAATTTGAAGATAGCCTTATTATACCCAATATAAAACCTAAAATTGTTGCGGCTATACATCCTGTAACAGAAACTAAAAGAGTATTTAAAACACCAACAAAATAAACTTTTAAGTGAGTATCGGTAGATTTAAATTCTAAAAAAGGTGAAAAACTTATATCAAAGCCAGCTGGATTTTGAAGAAAACTCCAACCGGTTGCAATATTTCTTTTTTCTAAGTTGTAAGAAGTTGTACTAATTACAAAGAATAAACCTAAGGCGAATAAACCCACAACTAAAGTTTGAAAAAAAATGGATCTAAATTTTTCATCAGAAAAGAAACCTAAGTTAGATCGCATCACTAGTATATACAAAAAAAATGGGGGGTTTAAAACCCCCCCGTTTTAAATTTAATTAAGATTTATCTGAATGGAGGTGCGTATAAAATACCACCTTGAGTCCATAGAGCATTTAGACCTCTTGCAATTTCTAGAGGTGTGTCTGGACCTACGTTTGCTTCGTATGATTCTGAGTAATTACCAATTTGTTTGATAATTTGGTAAGCCCAATCATTACTTAGCTCAAGCATTTCTCCATAGTTACCTTCAACACCAAGAAGTCTTAGTACTTCAGGAACATTAGAGCTCGTTTGAGCATCAACGTTTTCAGATGTAATACCTAATTCTTCAGCAATAATCATTGCATTTAAAGACCAACGAACTACGTCACCCCACTGGTGATCACCATGTCTTACAAGTGGACCAAGTGGTTCTTTTGAAATAATTTCTGGTAATACAACCCATTTATCTGGATTAGAAGCAGCGGCTCTTGTTGAAGAAAGACCTGAAGCGTCAGTTGTGTATACGTCACATCTTCCAGCAAATAAGTTTTCTTTACCTTCATCATTAGTTTCAATTGGAAGTGCTTCGTAGCTAATTCCATTTAATCTAAAGAAGTCAGCAAGGTTTAACTCTGTAGTAGTACCAGTTTGGATACATACAGTAGCACCATCAAGCTCAGTTGCACTTGATACACCAAGAGCAGATGGAACCATGAAACCTTGTCCATCGTAGAAGTTTACACCTACGAACTCAAAACCAAGATTAACATCACGGCTAATTGTCCAAGTTGTATTTCTCGCTAACATATCAACTTCACCTGAAGCTAATGTTGGAAAACGAGATTTACCAGTCGTTGTAATAAATTCTACTTTTGAACGGTCTCCAAAAACAGCTACAGCAACTGCACGACACATATCTGCATCTAGACCAGCCCATTCGCCGCTATCATCTGGAGCAGCAAAACCAGCAAGACCAGTTGTTACTCCACATTTTAGAAAACCTCTATTTTTAACATCATCAAGAGTTCCAGCATGTGCTGAAAAAGCAAATGCTACAACTGCAAAGATAGATAATAGTTTTTTCATATTATTTTCTCCGTTTAAATAATTATTTAAATATCTTTTTTCAAAGATTGCTTCCCTATAACAAATTAATAAGTTAATCCCAATAATAGATTTTTTAAGCTTAAAATTGCCTACTATAAATTGTGTATAAAGATTTTGGCTTATACAATATTTAGTTGTTTATGAAAATAAAAACAAAATTAACCAAAATAGGTAGAAATCCACTTGAACAAAAAGGGTTTATCAATCCTGGTACTTATAAGGGTTCTACAATGATCTTTAATACATTTAAAGATTACTTAAACGATATTAAAAATTTTGATGATAGAACAACATATTATGGAATTAATAAAAATCCATTTCATAAGCAGTTAGAAGACAGTATATCTATTTTATATAACTGCAATGATACAGTACTATCACCATCAGGATTAGCCTCTATAGTTATTCCTTTTTTTACCTTTTTAAAATCTGGTGATGAGGTTTTAGTAAATGATAGTGTTTATAGTCCTACTAGAACTTTTTGTGAGAATATCCTTAAACAATATAATGTTAAAATAAAATATTTTCATCCAACAAAAAAAATTAAAAATTTCCAGAAATTAATTAACAGTAAAACAAAGCTAATTTATTTAGAGTCACCAGGTACAGCAACTTTCGATATTATTGATATACCTTTCATTACAAAAATTGCTAAAAAAAATAAAATACCAACTGTTATGGATAATACTTGGGCCTCACCTTTATTTTGTAATCCAATTAAATTAGGTATTGATATTATTATAGACGCAGGAACTAAATATATAAACGGTCACTCGGATGTATTAATCGGTTTCGTCTCATCTAATAAAAAATATTCCAAAAAAATAAGATCAACTTCAAAAACTTTAGGTATATGTCCTGGTTCAGAAGAAGTGTATTTAGCAATTAGAGGGTTGCCAACACTTGAAATTCGAATGAGAGAAATTGAAAAAAATGCATTATTAATGGCAAAATATTTATTACAACACGATCTTGTATCTGAAGTTTTTCATCCTGCATTACCGCATACAAAAAATCATAAAATATGGAAAAGAGATTTCTCTGGTAGCACTGGTTTATTTTCATTTATGCTTAAAAAGAAATATTCAAATAATCAAATTGAAAAGTTTTTTAATAAACTTAAAATTTTTAAATTGGGATACAGTTGGGGTGGCTTTGATAGTCTTATTACTTTTCCTCCACTAGATAAAAGAGAGTTTAAAAACAGAAATACCGGAACTTTAATTAGATTGTATTGTGGATTGGAAGATATTGATGATCAAATAAAAGATATAAAAAATGCATTAAAAATTTTTAATTAATGGACTTATATTTTTATATTTTTGCATCATTGGGAGTTTTCGTATTTGGATTATCTAAAGGTGGTGTGCCTGGACCAATAGCAATGTTAGCTGTTCCTGTTATGTCATTTGCGATGAGTCCTTTACAAGCTGCCGGTATTTTATTGCCACTTTTAATAATAATGGATTTTTCAGCAATCTATTTGTATTGGAAAAAGTGGATAAATAGTATTTTAAAAGTTATAATCCCAGCATCTATAATTGGTATTTTATTTGGAACTTTAACCTTTGAGTTTACGAATGAAGATCAAATAAGAATAATGGTTGGTGTTATATCAATTATTTTTGTTCTAGTTTCATTTATTCAGAAAAATAATTATTTGCTTAAACCAACTAAAGTTAAAGGTTACTTTTGGTCGTCTATCGCTGGATATACTAGTTTTTTAATTCATGCAGGAAATCCACCTATTAACTTTTATATGCTTCCTCTAAAGTTAGATAAAATTTCCTTTATTGGCACAATGACATTGGCATTTATGGTTATAAATCTTGTTAAATTGATTCCTTATTATTACGTAGGATTATTAGCACCTTCAAATCTTATGATTTCTCTCTATTTACTTCCACTAGCTTTTATTAGTGTTTTAATTGGTTACTTTGTGCAAAAAAAAATTCCAGAAAAATTATTTTTTAATATTGTTTATGTTTTGCTTTTTTTGAGTGGATTTAAATTAATATACGACGGAATAATTTAAATTATATAGATAGCTAAATTTTTGTTTTATAATCAGCTCTTTTAGTTTTTCTAAGTCCAAAGGGACCGGGAATAAATAACGTCATGGTATTTGTATTTGGTTTTAAATCAACTCTATGTAAATGATCTGCTGATCTAAAACCAATGTAACCTGGTGGCCTCCAAAATTTACCTTTATTAGTAGTTTCCCAATAACCCCCTTTTAAAATAATTGTTATATAAGGACAAAGATGATTATGAACTCCTTCACCATGATCATCGTCTAACATTTTATGAATTAAGATATTAAATGGAAACCATTTGGGTCTTTTTCTAAATAACAAATAATATCTTTCCATCCATGGTTTAGCCATATGAAATTCTGGATGCGATGGACCTCTGTCTAATACAATTTTTTTTCTTCCTAATTTTTCAAGTATTTTTAGGATCATATTTTTAATTGAGGATATATCTCAGAAAATAACTTAGCTCCTTTTGAACAATTATCAATCCAATCATTATTTGAATTTTCATTTGCATAATCAGAAATATATTTAAAACATCTAAATTTAATCTTGTGTAATTTGCATACTTTAGCAAAAGAGTAAGCTTCCATATCAACAATATCACAATCTATTTCTACTGATGATTGAACAAAACTATCTCCTGAGGCACATATATACCCCTCATTAGAATACGTAATTTTTGATATAGGGTCAAAAGGAGTTTCGCCTAATTTAAAATTCATCAAACCTCTCGCATCCATATCTCTTTGAACAAACTTCGTGCATTCCACTAATCCTGATAAGTTTTGCTTTGTTGATCCAGCTGTTCCATAATTAATAATTTCATTAGGTTGAAATTTTGAAATTAATTGCATAATTTTGATTGTTGCATTTATCTTTCCCACACCTGAATAGTGAAAATCTTTAAGATTTGGAGTTTCTTCTTTAAGTGCTGCAATAAAAATTTGTCTCATTAATTTGGACCAATTTGTTTTATAATTTTTTTTGTAACTTTTATTAAATCTTTAATTGTAGGTTTTAGTAATTGCAATCTATCATATGTTTTAGGATTATTTTTGAGATTTTTTCTTAAAGCTTCACCAAATGTCATTCTAATTTCAGTGCCAATATTTAATTTTGCTACTTTTGTTTTTCTTGCTAATTTTTTTCTTTGCTCTACAGGAATACCACTACTACCATGAAGTACTAACGGGATTTTTGTTTTTGCTTCAATTAAATTAATTTTATTGAAATCAATACTTGCTTTTTTTGAAGTTTGTAAATGTGTATTACCTACTGAAATTGCCATTGCATCAATATTACTTTTGTTTGCAAAAGTTACTGCATCTTCAACATTAGTACCTTCTGAAATTTTACCATTATCATAACCTACAAAACCTATTTCCCCCTCAACAGAAATATTATATTTGTGAGCTCTTGAAACAATTTTTTTACTAATATTTATATTTTCTTTTAAGGTTAATTTAGAACCATCAAACATTACAGATGTAAAGCCACTATCAATCCCTTCATAACATTCATCTAAAGTATATCCATGATCAACATGACAACAAATATTCGTTTTTGTTTGACTTGCTAGGTATCTAAACATTTTTCCTAATATAGGAATTGGTGTATGCGCTCTACATGAAGGACCAGCTTGCAATATAATCGGAATTCCAGTTTCATCAGCGGCTTGAGTAAAAGCTAGGGCATCATCCCAGCCAAGTACAACTAAACCTGCTACAGCATAATTATTTTTATTTGCATCATTTAAAATTTTTTTTAAATTTACAGCTGTCATTTATTTGTATTTAGCAATCATATCCTTAATTCCTGGAATCGTTTCTACCTGATAAGCATGTTCAGGTTGAAAAAATTGGACAAGAGATCTTTGAGACAATCCACCAAGAATTGTGAAATAATACATTTCGTAGCCTGGTGCCACAACACAAGGATGATAGCCTGTTCTAATCATAATGGTTGACCCATCAATTATATGTTCAGCTTTACCAACTTTATCATCAACTTGCTGAAACATCTGAAAACCAAATCCATTATTAGGTTTAAATCTGTAATTATATGTTTCATCATGTCTAGTTTCATCAGGTAGACGATCTGTATCATGCTTATGAGGTGGAAATCCTGACCAACC
>CABYTX010000009.1 GCA_902522015.1 uncultured Alphaproteobacteria bacterium | reverse complement strand
ATAAGTTGGTCATTATATTTTGAAAATTCCCTTGCTATCTTCTCCCTATCTAATGTGTGGAAAACATCAAAGAAGTTAATAGCTATTTTTACTTTATTGGATTGCAATGGTCCAGTTAAGTGCAGTTTTATATTAGGATTTTTAGACTTTATTTCAGAAAACTTGTTTTGTGCCTCCTGCACCCTGTTTTCACCAAATGTGTGAACGCCTAAATTAATAGCCTGAAGTATACTTTCTATTGTTTGATTTTTTGATATTGCAACAATTTTGGTGTTTTCACTTGTTTTTTTTAAAAAACCCTTAATTTCATTGTATTTATCAATATCGAACATATTACAAATAATGTTGTAAAAAAACAACATAGCTTAAAAAAATATAATAAATCATTATGCTTTTTTTGAAATATATTCAATTTTTAAATAATACACTCTCAATACAAGTTTGTTGCTTGTATTTAATGAATATTCATTAACTCAAAAGGAGTAATTATGAAAAAAGAACTATTAATGGGAACTGCCCTAGTATCTACACTTGGAGCTGCAACTGTGGCTGAAGCTGTAACAGCTACTATGAGTGGTAACCACAAAGTTGGTATGGAGTTTGATTCACCTGCAAACGGTACAGACACTAATGCCTTAACTAATGATAACAACTTTACTGTATCATTATCAGAAACTACTGACGGCGGTATGACTATTTCATCTAGCTTTAAAGTAATGGATGAAACTTCAAAGTACGACGGTGATGCTGGTTTTACTTTAGCGTTTACTGATGGCTCTAAGCTTGATCTTTTAAATGCTGGTAACGCTTCAGGTTCACACGCTGTTTCTATTCCAAGCTCAGCTGGTGCTGAAGGTGTAGCTACTACATCTGTAAACACAGCTCAAACTGGTTTAGATTTTGCTACTGCTGCAACTAACCTAGGTGTTGAATACCACACTGCTGCTGACTTCTTAGCAGATGGTTTATCAATGTCTTTCTCAGCTTCAACTGACGATGGTAACGCTGCTACTGCTACTTACAGAGTAGACAGTCACGTTGCAATTGGTGCTACTTATGTAACTGACTTAGGTGACTCTTCTGTTACAATTGGTGGTGGTATTTCACAAGCTGAAGGTTCAAAAACTGCTACTGCTGTAACTAATGACACAGGTGGTTTCCATATCGGTTTAAGTGCTGTAACTGGTGATTTAACAGTTGCTGTAGGTTTTGCTGATGGTGATGTTGCTGGTGTTAACAAATCATCTACAGATGAGTACACAGCTGATGTAACAAAACTTGGAGTTAAATATGTTTCAGGTGACATTACATTTAATGTTGGTTTCGCTTCTGGTGATTCAACTGATAACACCATTGGATCAACTGGTGGAGCAAACGACTCAAAAGAAGTTACTTCAGCAAGTATTTCTTATGCTGTTGCGTCTGGTGTAACTGCACTTCTTGGTTACACTTCAATGGAAGCAAGTAACGAAGGTTCGCCAACTGATGACGGTAATGCATGGTACATTGGTGCCAACATGGCATTTTAATTAAAGATATATTATCTTTGAAAAACGGCACTTTAACTAGTGCCGTTTTTTTTATGTTTTACATTTAGCTCTCAATACAATAATTAGAATTACATGTTTTTAGTTAGATTATTGTTGATTCTTTCGTTATTATTTATCATATCTTGCAATAGTAATAAGACCGAAGAAGAAATGGAAGAGTTATGGTCTAAAGCGCAGACAAGAGAATTTATAGTTAGAAGATCAGGAACTAAATTTAATACAGCTACAGACATGGATCTTGCAATGAGAGATGCCGAAACTAGACTACAAAGTGGTGGGGGTTTGTTAGGCAAAGGTGGTATATCTCTTGGTGGAATTTTAAATGATGACAATGGTAATGCCTCTAACTCGGTTAACAATATGTCTGTAAACGTTTTTCTATGGAGGGGCTCGCTAGAAACTATTGATTTTATGCCACTTAATTCTGCTGATCCAATTGGCGGAACCATAATTACTGACTGGTATTCCACCACAGATAATCAGAATGAAAGATGTAAACTTAATGTTTTTATCACGGGCAAAAGTCTTAAAACAGAAAATTTAAAAGTGACCTCATTTTGCCAAGAATTAAAAAATCAGATATGGGTTAACAAAAATATTGATAAAGAAAATAATATCAAAATTGAAAACGCCATTCTAAATAAAGCAAAAAAATTAAGACTCCAATCAAGTTAAAAAGTGTCATCAAGATACAATCACAAAGTAGTTGAAAAAAAATGGCAGACAGTTTGGTCAAAAAAAAATATTTTTCAAACATCTAAAAATTTAAATAAAAAAAAATATTATGTTTTAGAAATGTTTCCTTATCCTTCTGGAAGAATACATATGGGGCATGTAAGAAATTATGCTTTGGGTGATGTTGTTGCAAGATATAAAAGAATGAAAGGATATAATGTACTACACCCAATGGGATGGGATGCATTTGGTTTGCCTGCCGAGAATGCTGCTTTAACAGAAAAAAAGCATCCAGAAGAATGGACTTATCAAAATATTAAGACCATGAAGAAACAATTGCTTCAAATGGGCTTGTCTTTAGATTGGGATAGAGAAATTGCAACTTGCCATCCTGAATATTACAAACACGAGCAAAAATTTTTTATTGATATGTTTAATAGAGGGTTAGCTTATAAAAAAGAGGCTGAAGTCAATTGGGATCCAGTTGACAAAACAGTATTAGCAAATGAACAAGTTATTGATGGAAGGGGTTGGAGGTCAGGTGCGATTGTTGAGAAGAAAAAACTATCTCAGTGGTTCTTAAAAATCAGTAAATATTCGGATGAATTGTTAGAGGATTTAGAAAGTTTAAACAACTGGCCAAAAAAAGTTAAAATAATGCAATCTAATTGGATAGGTAAATCAATTGGTGCAGAAATTAATTTTAAAGTTGCAAATGAGAAATTAGACATAACAGTATTCACAACTAGACCCGATACAATATTTGGTGCTACATTTTTAGCGCTATCAACTGAGCATGAGTTAATAGTTAACATTTCCAAAAAAAATAAAAGTATGCAAAGATTTATTAAGGACTGTGAGAATCTAAACCCTGAAAAAACAAAAAAGGGTTTTGATACAGGTTTATTAGCAGACCATCCATTTATTAGAGGAAAAAAAATACCTATTTTTGCTTCAAATTTTGTATTAAAGGAGTACGGCCTTGGTGCAATCTTTGGCTGCCCGGCTCATGATCAGCGAGACTTAGATTTTGCAAATGAATATAAATTGGAAGTAATACCAGTTGTCAAACCAGCTAATGTAAAAGAAGATAACTTTAAAGTTTACAATCAAGCATTTGTTGAAGATGGAATAATTATTAATTCAGATTTTTTGAATGGGCTAAGCGTTGAAGAAGCAAAGAAAAAAATAATTAGCAAAATAGAAAAAAATAAAATTGGAAGAAAAAAAATAAACTTTAAATTAAGAGATTGGGGTATTTCAAGGCAAAGATATTGGGGTTGCCCGATACCTATTATTTATAGAGAAGATGGAGAGGTTTTAGCAGTTGATGAATCTCAACTTCCTATTGAGCTGCCAAATGTAGAAAAATTTAATCATGAATCGAGTAATTTGAAAAATATTCCTGAGTGGAAAGAAACAATATGTCCTAAAACAGGTATGAAAGCTATCAGAGAAACAGATACGTTTGATACTTTTTTTGAGTCTTCTTGGTATTTCTTCAGATATTGTAACGCAAGACTAGAAAAACCTTTTGATAAAAAAGATATAAAATATTGGCTGCCGGTTGATCAGTACATAGGTGGAATTGAGCATGCCATATTACATCTTTTGTATTCAAGATTTTTCACAAAAGTTTTAAGAGATCTAGGTTACTTTAATCTAGATGAACCATTTAAAGGATTATTTACACAAGGCATGGTTACTCATTTAACTTTTAAAAATGAAAATGGTGAGTGGGTTGAACCAAAGGATTTAAAACATGACGGTAAAATATTAAAAGATCAAAATAACATGGTTGTTGAAACTGGGAAAATTGAAAAGATGAGTAAATCAAAAAAAAATGTTGTTGATCCAAATGATATAATAAATTTATATGGTGCAGATACGGCTAGATGGTTTATGTTGTCTGATAGTCCTCCGGAAAGAGATTTACAGTGGACAGATACTGGTATAGCAGCTTCATTTAAATTTATTAATAAGTTATTCGAATTTGTTGATAAATACAAAAAATATGAAACTAATAACAACACTAAAACTGAAATTATAGAAAAGTTAAAAGAGATAACTAACCAGGTTTCTGAAAATATTGAAGCATTTCAATTTAATAAATCGGTAGCAAAAATTTATGAATTTGTTAACATACTAAATGATGCATTTTTAAATAAAAAATTATCGAAAAGTGATTTTAAATGGTCATTAAAAAAATTATCAATCATTTTACATCCTTTTGTGCCACATATAAGTGAAGAAATTTGGTCAAGCTTAGGCTTCACTTCTTTATGTGTTAATCAAATTTGGGAAAGTGAAGATGTTAATAAAAAAATTAAGCTAAAAATTGCAGTTCAAGTTAATGGTAAAACAAGGGATGTTATTGAAATTAATAACACGATTTCAAAAGAAGAAGTTATGGAATTAATTAAAAAAAATGACAAAATTAAAAAAAATATAAATGGTAGAAAGATTCTTAGAGAAATATATGTTCCTGGTAAAATTGTGAATTTAGTGATCCAATGAAAAAACCACTTCTTCTCTTTTTCTTTATTTTTCTTACATCATGTAGCAATATTCAGTTTGTATATAGTGATAAGGAAAATCTTATAAACCCACTTTATAACAAAACTAGTGTTTATGTAACTGGTATAGATTTTGTTTACATTGGTTCATATATTCCCGTTTTTTTTGGAAATACTGTTGAAAACAATTTTAACCTTGAAATAAATATTAGCGAGAAAAAAACAAACGTATCGGTTAAAAAAAATCAAGCTGCGTCAAATATTAGGTATGAATTGAGATTTGCTTATTCTCTAATATCAAACAAAAGAGAGTGTCTTGTTTATGAAAAAGAAATATTGTCCAGGTTTTCAGTTATTCCAAAATCCTCGGGTTATGATTATGGAAGTGAAGCATCTTTGGAACAAAAATATGAATTAGCTGTTCAGGAAAATCTTAATCAATTTCTATCTTTTGTATCAGGTATTGATACAAATAGGTGTAAATGAAAATTGATCCACTTAATATATTATTAAACAAAGATGTAGAACTTAATAAAAATTACTATTTTATATCAGGTAATGAAAAAACCTTGATAGAAAAAATTACAAAAACAATTATTTTAAAATATCAAAAAAATGGCGGCTATGATCTAACACGTATAGATTCTATAAAAAATTTTGTGGATGAAAAAAGTTTGTTTGAGACTAAAAAAATTGTCTTAACTAACAATTGTAAAGATTTAGATGAAGATGCCATAAATAAGACTAAAGAAACAAAAAATGTTTTTGTATTTGTAGGTGAAAATTCGCAAAAGATAAAAAAAATTAAGAGTTTTTTTATAAATGATAATGACTCATATTTGATTGATTGTTATGA
Source organism: uncultured Alphaproteobacteria bacterium (assembly GCA_902522015.1). GTDB lineage: Bacteria > Pseudomonadota > Alphaproteobacteria > HIMB59 > CACPNW01. The sequence goes on along the minus strand of CABYTX010000009.1, from coordinate 31,281 downwards.
GTTGGATAAAAATTCAAAAATAAAAATTTTAAACAATTTTATAGAGAAATCTAAAATTAAAATTGAACAAGACGTCTATTGGTTCTTAATCGAAAGGTTAGATAATAGATATATGTTTCTGGAAAATAGTTTAAATAAAATTTCAGAAATAGATCAGAAAGATATTTCTTTAATAAACATTAAAAAAATCTTAGTATCTAATGATTCTGGTAAAGAAAAAGTTTTTTTTAATTTGTTAAAAAAAAATAAAATAATAGTTGAAATTTACAGGGAAAAAATAACCACGTTATCTGATGTTAATGAATTTTATTATTATTGTAAGTTTTTTTGCCAATTAATAATTGACTGTAATAATCTTGAAGAGTTTAGAAAAAAAATTCCAATTTATTTGTTTAAAGAAAAAGTTTTTTTAATTAATATGTATAAGCAGTATAACTATAAGAAGAAAAAGTTGCTTTTAAAATTGTTATCAAGTACTGAAAAAACCTTAAGAACAGAAAGTAATTTATCACTTGCATCAGGTCTTAGGTTCCTTTTGGGCATCAAAAGAATTACTATTTCTTAAGCCTTTTCATTAAATCATCTAGTTGGTTTAAATCTGAATAATAAAGGGTGAGGGATCCAGAAGAGCCATTTTCATTAAATTGGATTGATGTCTTAAGACCTATTTTATCAGATAGTTCTTTTTCTAAATCAACAATGTTAGGGTCTTTTAATATTTTTTTTATTTTATTCTTTTTGAATTCAGATGTTATTTTTTCTATCTGTCTTACACTAAGTTTTTTTTCAATAATTTCGTTTGCTTTATTAATAGCATCAGGGACACCAATAAGAGCTCTTGCATGACCCATTGTCAAATCTCCCTGAATTACCATTTCTTGTATTTTTTTATCAAGCTCTAAAAGGCGTAAAATATTTGAAACGTGACTAGAGCTTTTTCCAATTAATTTTGCTAGGTTTTCTTTATTAATGCCTTTGATATCAATCAATCCTTTGTAAGCATTTGCTTCTTCAATAACATTTAAGTCTTCTCTTTGAATATTTTCAATTAAAGCCGCTTCTAAAATGCTTGTTTCATCAATATCTTTAATTACACAATCAACTTCGTGCATTCCATTTAGTTGGCAAGCTCTCCATCTTCTTTCTCCGGCAATAATTTGAAATTGATTATCGTCTGTTGGTTTGACAATAATAGGTTGGATTAATCCTTGATTTTTAATAGAAGATGAAAGTTCTTTGAGTTCTTCATCTTTGAAGTTTTTTCTTGGTTGAGAAGGGTTGGGAACTATTTGGGAAATATTAATTTTTTGGAAACTATTATTTGCTTCATTTTTATTACTAGTTTTTGATAGAAGGGCTCCCAGACCCATGCCTAGTTTATTTTCTTTATTCATGATTTTTATTTTGATTTAAAATTACTTCTTTTGCAAGCTCAATATATGCCAAAGAGCCTGCGGCTTGTGTATCGTATACCAGTGCTGGTTTACCATGGCTTGGAGCCTCAGATATTTTAACATTTCTTGGAATAGTTGTTTTGTATACTTGGTTTCCAAAATGCTGCCTTACATCTTTCTCAACTAAAGAACTTAGTGAATTTCTTTTGTCTAACATTGTTAATAGTATTCCTTCAATCTTTAGATCATTATTGAAGTTTTGTTGAATTAGTTTGATTGTTTGCATTAATGCTGAAAGTCCCTCAAGAGCAAAAAACTCAGACTGAAGAGGAATTAGAGTGGTATCTGAAGCTACTAGTGAATTGATTGTAAGTAAACCAAGTGCTGGTGGACAATCTATGAAGATAAAATCAAAATTATTAATCTCTGCAAATATTGATTTAAATACGTACTCTCTGTTTTCAAAGTTTGTAAGCTCTACTTCTGCAGCAGCTAAATCTGTGTTTGCTCCAATTATTTTGAGACCAGGAATTAAGGTTTCTTTTATACCTTCTTCTAAAAGTTTCTTTTCATGAATCATTTCATAAATTGATGGTTTTCTTTCATCATAAGCGAGCCCCAATCCTGTACTTGCATTACCCTGTGGGTCAGCATCGACAATTAAAATATTTTTTTTCACTGCAGCCAATGAAGTAGCTAGGTTTATTGTGGTTGTTGTTTTTCCAACACCACCTTTTTGGTTTGATATAGAGATAATTTTTTTCACAGTTTTTTATATTTGTTTATTTTTAAAACATATCCATCACCCTCACTTTGACTTGGATAAAGATCGTATTCGAAGCTAAAGGATTTTTTTGCATCATGTATTTCTTTCTTAACACTTCTTCCTTTTAGAAAAAGAAGTGATGTATTTTTTTTATTAAAAAAACGTGAATAATCTAATAATTTTACTAATGGAGCAAAAGCTCGACAGATAATAAAGTCAAATTTTTGATTTTTTATTTTTTCAACCCTTGTACAAATAGTTTTGATTTCTAAATTCTGCTCGTGTGCAAATTCTTTGATAAAGTTTATTTTTTTTATCTTTGAATCAATCAATAATATATTTGAATGCCCAAAAATATGTAAGATCACCCCTGGTAACCCAGCACCGGTACCAAAGTCTATTATTGATGCATTTTTTTTCAAAATAAATTCAGACAACTGTAATGAATCATTAATATGTCTATCCCAAGCAACATCTAGTGTGGAGGGCCCTACTAAATTGTGTATTTGGTTACTTTTTGTTAACTTTAGTATGTAGTTATCGATTAAATCAATTTGCTTTCTGGTAAGATTGTATTTTTTTATTACAGAGGTTTTGTCCAAATTATGCTGCTTTTTTATTTTTATTTTTTTTAATATATCTAAGAAGTGCTATGGTAGCTGCTGGTGTTACGCCCGATATTCTTGAGGCTGCTCCAAGAGTTGGTGGTTTGATTTTCGATAATTTTTCTACTATCTCATTAGATAAGCTGCCAACTAGTTTATAATTGGTTGATTTTGGAATTGTTAAACTTTCTTCTTTTTCAAAATCTTTAATATCCATTCTTTGCCTATCAAGATAACCTGAGTACTTAGCTTCAATTTCTATTTGTTCTATTACATCATCTTCTAAATCACTTAATTCAGGAAGTATTTTTTTGAGCTTGGTGGTTGTAATATTAGAAAACGACAAAAGGTCTATGATATTTCTTTTCTTTCCATCTTTGTTTATTTTTATACCCTTTTTCAAAAGTGCGTCTGGTGAGAATTTGTGATTTTTTACAAACTTAAACCCTTCTTTTATTCTTCTGGATTTCTTTTCAAATTCTCTTTGCCTATCTATATCAACACAACCTATATCAATTCCAAGGGGTGTAAGTCTTAAATCTGCATTATCAGCCCGAAGTAAAAGTCTATATTCGGACCTTGAAGTGAACATTCTATATGGCTCTTTAGTTCCTTTGGTAACCAAATCGTCTATCAAAACACCTATATATCCAGAGGACCTAGGTATTATAAATTCTTTACTAGATGTTATTTTAAGTGATGCGTTTATACCAGCCACTATACCTTGTGCAGCCGCCTCTTCATATCCGGTTGTTCCATTTATCTGTCCTGCAAAAAATAAATTTTTAATTTTTTTTGTTTCAAGTGTGTGTGTTAGTTCTTGTGGGTCAACAAAATCATATTCAATTGCATAAGCAGGTTGTGTAATTGTAACATTCTCTAAACCTTTAATCGTTTTTACAAATTGCTCTTGAATTTCCGTTGGGAGTGAAGAGGATATTCCGTTTGGATATATTAGATCACTATCTAATCCTTCTGGCTCAAGAAATATCTGATGTGATGGTTTATTTTTGAATTTATGAATTTTATCTTCAATAGATGGGCAATACCTAGCTCCCATTGATTGTATCTCACCTGAGTACATAGGTGATAGGTTAAGATTCTGAGCAATTATTTCGTGAGTGTTTTTATTAGTATGGGTAATAAAACAAGATATTTGAGGAATGTGGATATCTCTGTTGATAAAAGAAAATGGAATAAGCTTTTTATCTGGGTGTTGTTCATTTAAGTTATTGAAATTTATAGTTTTTTTAAGTAATCTTGGGGGCGTTCCTGTCTTTAATCTGCCTATTGAAAACTTTAGTTCTTTGAGCCTTTTTGCAAGCTTTATTGAGGGTTTATCGCCAACTCTTCCGGCCTCTTGTTTTTCCGAACCAATTCTTATTAGCCCTTGTAAGAAGGTGCCCGTTGTTAAAACCACAGATTTGGAGGATATCTTTTTGTTATTACCTAAAACAACACCCATTACCTTATTATTTAAAATAATTAAGTCATCAACTGATCCTTCAATAATTTGAAGGTTTTTTTGGTCAGATACGAGCTTATTTATAGCATTTTTATATAAAATTCTGTCTGTTTGAGCTCTTGGGCCCCTTACAGCAGCACCTCTACTTGAGTTTAACATTCTAAATTGTATACAAGATCTATCTGTAGCTTTAGCCATTATTCCGTCTAAAGCATCTATTTCTTTTACAAGATGCCCTTTTCCAAGACCGCCAATTGCAGGATTACAAGACATTTCTCCAATTTTTTCAATTTTATGTGTAATCAAGGCTGTTTTTGATCCAGTTCTTGCGGATGCGCATGCTGCTTCTACGCCTGCATGCCCCCCACCAATTACAATTACATCAAATTTATTATCCATGTCTCTTTTCACGTGAAATTACTTGCCTATACAAAAATCACTAAATATTATATCTAAAATTTTCTCAATATCAAACTTTTGATTAATTCCATCAATATACATAATTGATCTTCTAACATTTTCAGCAGCAATATCTATTTCTTTTAAATCTAAGCTTTTAAGTAGTACAAGGGATTTCTTTAGGCTTTCCATGTGTCTTTCACGTGAAAAAACTGGTCCAGAAATTGGTATTTTCTTTAATTTAGAAGATATGGTTTTAATAAGAGGCTCAATTCCATAACCAGATACGGATGAAATGCTATGAACCCCACTAACTTTCTTTTTATTAGTATCAAATTTTGATTTAACAAATATTTTTGATTTGATTTTACTGTAGTTTCTCTTTTCATTGTTTTTGAGAAAAACTATATTTAAATCAGACTTTTCAGCACTCTCTAAAGATCTTTCAATACCTATTTTTTCAATTAAATTCTTATATTTTCTTATTCCAGCTGTATCAATAAATGTGTATTTATCTCCTTGTATCTCTAAGGTGGAGCTTACTAAATCTGTTGTAGTTCCTGGTATATTAGTAACTATAGAAACCTCCTTGTTATTTATATAATTTATAAATGAAGATTTTCCTGTGTTTGGTTTTCCTATAATAGTTATTTTAAAACCGTCATGAATTTGTCTAGATAAAACTGATCTTTCGATAATATTTTCAATTTGTTTATATATGTTCTTACTTTGTTCTCTTATGTTTTTATATATTTCTTTAGGAAGGTCTTCGTCAACAAAATCAATTATGGCTTCTATATCTGCTAGAAGTTTTTTTTGTTTATTTGATAATTCATTAACCAATTTATCTAAATTTCCACTTAAATTACCAATGGCTATCTTTCTTTGATTTTCAGTTTCTGCATTAACTAAATCATTAATCGTTTCAGCTTCTAAAACACTAAGCTTATCATTGATTAGAGCTCTTTTGGTAAACTCTCCAGGCTCAGCAAGTCTGATCTGTTTTTTTAATAGGATTTTAGTTATTTTGTTAATTACAGAAATACTCCCATGACATGATATTTCCACCATATCCTCCCCTGTATAGCTTTTTGGTGACTTAAAAAAAGTTGTTAGCGTCTGGTCTACGACGCTCTTTCCGTCCAATAAATCGTTTAATGTAGCAAAGTTTGTTTTAAATTTTTTTTTAGAAGATATTGATTTAATAATTGTATGGGAGCCTTTTCCCGAAACCCTAAAAACAGCTATACCTGATTTACCTCTTTGCGTAGCAAGAGCGAAAATTGTCTCTTTGGAAGCTTTCATTTTTTGGGAATTAAACCCAAGATGATATTAAGTAAATAAGAAAGATTATAAAAAAATTTATATTTATTTAGTTCCCATGCTTTGGAAGAATTCGTTGTTAGTTTTTGTATTTTTCATTTTATCTAATAAGAACTCCATGGCTTCTGAGCTTCCCATTGGGGCTAGTATTTTTCTCAAAATAAAGATTTTTCCAAGCTCATCTTTATCAAGCAACAATTCTTCTTTTCGTGTTCCTGACTTACCAATATCAAAAGCTGGATAGGTTCTTTTTTGACTAAGTTTTCTATCTAGAACCATTTCACTATTACCAGTACCTTTAAATTCTTCAAAAATAACTTCATCCATTCTGCTTCCTGTATCAATTAAAGCAGTAGCAATAATTGTAAGTGATCCGCCCTTTTCTACGTTCCTTGCCGCACCGAAAAATCTTTTTGGTCTTTGTAAGGCATTGGCATCGACACCACCTGTTAGGACTTTTCCACTAGATGGAACAACGGTATTATAAGCTCTTCCAAGCCTGGTGATTGAATCAAGAAGGATTACAACATCATGTTTATATTCAACCAATCTTTTAGCTTTTTCAATTACCATTTCAGCAACCTGAACGTGGCGTGAAGCTGGTTCGTCAAAGGTTGAACTAATAACCTCACCTTTAACCGATCTTTGCATATCAGTTACTTCTTCTGGTCTTTCATCAATTAACAGAACAATCAGTTTAGCGTCTGGACTATTAGCAGTTATAGCATTTGCAATTTTTTGCATAATTATTGTTTTACCAGTGAAAGGTTGTGCAACAATTAATTGTCTTTGTCCTTTTCCAAGAGGAGCAATAATATCAATTATTCTTTCTGTGTTATCCGGCATTGGTTTTTCTTGTTCAAGTTTGAACCTTGCTTCTGGATACAATGGTGTTAAATCTTCAAAGTTAACCCTGTTTTTAACTAAATCAGTTTCTTGACCGTTTATTTTGTTAATTTTAGTTATAGCAAAATATCTTTCTCCTTGTTTTGGAGATCTAATTTCACCCTCAACACTATCACCTGTTCTTAAGCTAAATTTTTTAATTTGAGATGGAGAAATATAGATATCATCTGGTCCCGGAAGATAATTTGACTCTGAAGACCTTAAAAAACCAAAACCATCTTGCATAATTTCAATAACCCCTAAACCAGTGATAATTTCACCCTCCTCAGCAATTGTTTTTAGTATGGCAAACATCAAATCTTGCTTTCTAAGAGACGAAGGGTTTTCTATACCAAGTTTGTCAGCCTGTTTTAAAAGCTCTTGGGGTTCTTTTCCTTTTAATTCCTGTAAATTCATAATGTTGTTGGGGTAGTTTAGAAATGAAATATTTTATTAATCAAAATTGAAGTTAATGTCAAAATAATAATAAATATATAATTTATATTTAATAGTAGTATTAGTTGTAAGGTTAAAAAGCTTAATTATACCTTTGTTATTGTATCATTCTTTATTTACTAACATATGAATATCAAACCCAACAAATATGTTAATTTAAAGAATATTGAAAAAAAGTTATTATTTTTAAATAATTTGCAATCTAATAAATTTCTAATAACTTGTTATTAATTTTGTATAATAAATATATTAACACCCACCCTATAATATTCAGACAAGTTATTAAGTTGTTAACAACACATTTTTAAAACAAAAGAACTATTTCTTAAATTCAAATTATATTTAATAGTGTTTATAACTATAATTTTTATTAACACACTTATGCACCAACAATTTATATTAGCTAGCTCAAGTAAATCTAGATATAAAATTTTGAAAAATGCAGGATTAAATTTCATACAAAAAAAACCAAACTGCAACGAAGAAGATATTAAAAAAAACCTTAACAGAAAAACAAGGCCCGAGATTTTTGCAAAAAAACTTTCTTATGAAAAAGCAAGAAGTGTAAGTAAACAAAAACCGTATGCCAACAAAATTGTTTTAGGATGTGATACCGTCATTTATCACAATGGAAAAATTTTAGATAAAGTAAACTCTATTGAGAAAGCCCAAAAAAAAATCATATCTCTATCAGGAAAGACACACCTAATAGTATCGGGACTAACTATATGTTTAAATGGCTCTAAGATTTGGGAAAATTACGAAAAAACTCATGTTAAAATAAGAAAGCTTAATAACAGTGAAATAAAAATATACTTAAAAAGAACAGGTAAACAAATACTAAGCTCAGTAGGATGTTATCAAATAGAAAGCTTGGGACCCAATATTATTGAGAGCATAAAAGGAGATTATTTTAATGTTATGGGATTGCCTTTATTTAATTTGCTAGATTATTTATATTCAAAAAAATGAAAAAACTTTACGTAGTTGGGAACAGGGCATCTAAAAGTCTTTCACCAACAATATTTAACTATTGGTTTAAAAAATATAATATTAAAGCAAGTTATGGATATTTAGAGCTTACAAAAAAAAACTTTCATAAAAAAATAAAGGAGGTTTTGGAAAAAAAAGATACGCTTGGCTTAAATGTGACCATTCCATTTAAAAGCAAAATTATTAAACACCTTGGTAAAATAGACACCCATGCAAAAAAAATTGGTGCGGTAAACTGTGTAACAAATAAAAAAACTATAAATGGGACCAATACTGATTGGACAGGATATTACAAAAGTCTGCCAAATATTAAAAAAACTAAAAACAAAAAAGTTGTTATTCTGGGTTATGGAGGTGCTTCACACGCCATTCACTATGTTTTAAAGAAGAGGGGGTTTAAGGATATTTTAATTTTCAATAGATCTAAGAAAAAAATTAAGTACTCAAACAAGACTGAGTACACAAAAACATATAACGATCTTGAAACACACCTTGAAGGAGTTTTTTTAATAATTAATACCACACCAATAAATCCCATATTGAAAAAACACTTAAAACTTATTACCAAATCCACAATAGTAAGCGACATTGTTTACATTCCCAAAAACACTTCATTTCTTAAACAGTTTCCAAAGAATAAAAAGATTTATGGAATATCAATGTTGATCGAACAGGCTAAACCATGTTTTAAAATGTGGTTTGGTAAAAACCCATCTGTAGATAAAAAAATGCTTAACTCTATTTATAAAAAAATTTAATGACAAAAACCATAGCAATAACAGGTGGTATAGGGTCTGGTAAATCTACCTTTTGTACTAAACTAAAAGAAAAAGGCTTTAAAATTCACAGTTCAGATGAGCAGGTGGCCAAAATATATAAAAACCCTGATAAAAAATTTGTTACTTATTTGCGTACCATAGGTTTGTCTAAGTCCATTTCAAAAAAAAAAATAGATAAAAGAATTATATCAAAGATTATTTTTGAAAATAAACAGATAAGAAAAAAGCTCGAGTTATACATATTTAAAATAGTAAGAAAAAAGAGGTCTGATTTTATAAAACAAGAAAAACAAAAAAAAACAAGATTAATATTTATTGATATACCATTATTGTTTGAAAACAATTTAGAGAAACAATTCAACAAAGTAATATCGATAATAGCCTCCAAGCGAGTGAGATTAAAAAGATTAAAAAAAACGAGAAAAATGACTGAAAATCAATTTAAGAATATAACTCGATCTCAAACATCAGATGTTATAAGAAAAAAGAAATCTGATTATGTTATTTATAACAACTCGACATTAAAGGATTATAAAATTAAGATTAATAAGCTAATAAGTAAACTTTAGTTAACACAATGAGAGAAATAGTAATTGATACAGAAACCACAGGCCTTGATTATAAGACCGGTGACAGAATAATAGAAGTTGGTTGTGTGGAACTCAAAAACTATGTTCCTACAGGAAACACACTCCAATTTTATTGCAAACCAGACAGAAGTATAAGCGAGGGGGCTAAAAACATTGTAGGTCTTTCAGATGATTTTCTTAATCAACAAAAACCATTTGAAGAAAACCACATGGATCTATTAAATTTTTTGAAAAACGACACATTGATAATTCACAATGCATCATTTGATTTAGGTTTTATAAATAATGAGTTGTCAATCTTAGGATTACCTCATTTAGATAATCCTGTAGTTGATACAGTTTCTCTTGCAAGAGAAGTTCTAAATACAAGAATAGCTAACCTCGATTATTTGTGTAGAAGATTTAACATTGATTTATCAGATAGATCATTTCACGGAGCCTTGCTTGACTCCCAACTTCTAGCCGCAGTTTATTTAGAGTTAAGAGGGGGTAAGCAATTTTCTATGGAGCTGAATTCAAACATTGCCGAAAAAAACACACAAATTAACAACAAAAATGAAACAAAAACCAAAATAATAGAAGTTAATAAAGAAGATTATCTTGCCCATAAAGAAATGTTAAAAAAACTAAAAAGCCCCCTTTGGAAAAAATTTAACTATTAATATTTAAAAAAGTTATTATATTAAAATCAAATGATTTACGGCGACCTTCAATTTTTTGATATTCTAATTTTTGCAGCTATTGCTGGGTTTATTATTTATAGGCTAAGGAGTGTTCTGGGGAAAAGAACAGGATTTCAAAAAAATATCTCAGAGCCAAAACCTCAAGAAACCAAAAAACAAGAAGATGTTCAAAAAATACCATCACTAATGGACAATGAGATAAAGCTTGAAGCAGTATATAAAAAAGTAAATAATTTTAATCACAGAGAGTTTCTTGATGGTGCCAAGAAAGCTTTTGAAATTATAATTTCATCTTTCAACAATGGAGATAAAAAAACACTGAAAAACCTTGTGTCTAAAGATGTTTATTCTACTTTTGAAAAAGCGATTGATGAAAAAACAAACAATCCAGAATCACAATTTTATTCACTTATTGTAGAAGGCATTGCAGATGCAAAAGTAGAAAATGACACAATATCAATATCGGTTAATTTTATTAGTGAACAGATGTTAAATAATGATGAGGGTTCTATTGTTAAAAATAAAGATACCTGGACTTTTGAAAAACCAGTAAACTCTTCTAGTCCTATATGGATATTAACTCAAACTTAATAGTTGTCCTTTAAAGAACTCAAAAACCGAATTAAAAAAAATGAGGGTTATTCTGATAAGCCTTATCAAGATCAATTAGGGTTTTATACTATTGGTTATGGTCATCTTATTACAGAAAAAGGAAATAAATATTATATTAAAAAATTTAAAAAAAAATATTTTGAAGAATTGTTTGAGATAGACTTTAAAAAAGCACACGAACAATACAAAAAAATATTTTTTAAAAAAAATCACACAACTTCAGAGAAGGAATTATTAATAGAAATGATTTTTCAACTTGGAGCAAAGGGCGTCTCTAAATTTAAGAAAATGCTTTATTTTCTAAACAAAAAACAAAAATTCATGGCATCACTAGAGATGTTAGACAGCTTGTGGTATTTACAAACACCTGAAAGAGTAAAGAATTTAATTAAAAACTATACAAAAAAATAATGGAAGAAGATTTTTTTTTAAAAAACATGAAGGGTGTAAAACCTTTTAAAAAAGATACCTCAATAGTTAAAACGAAAACAACTAATAAAAAAAATGTAAAATTAGATAAAAGAACTAATAATACAAATACCAACAAACAAACAATAACTGAACACAGGGGTAGTAGCTCAGAATTTAAACTATCATTTGGTGAGGTTAACAGAGAACTTAAGCGGGGAAAAATTAATATAGATAGAAGAATTGATCTTCATGGGTATGGTTTAGTCGAAGCACATGAAAAATTTATAAGTGAGGTAAAAAAAAATTATAACAAGAATAAAAGATGCTTGCTTATAATTACTGGAAAAGGGGTTCATAAAAAAATTGAAAATGATCAAGATACAACCCCCAAGCTTTTCTATGGAAAGATTAAAAACTCAATAATAAACTGGATAAATGAAGACAATCTAAAGAAATATATCTTAACATATCAAGACGCAGGTTTTGAACATGGGGGCGACGGAGCTCTGTTTGTCTATTTAAGAAAAAAAAAGCTTTAAATTCTTTCTAACTTAAATACTCTTTCTTTAAAATGAATAAGAATTTCATATGGAAGAAATTTATCTTCAATAAAAAATTCAATTTTTTTCAAATCATTTCTTTTATGATCAGCCCAAATATTTGTGTAGTCTTTAATTTTTAAAATTATATTTCCATCTTCCCCTTCATTTTTTTTAAGTCTATAAATTCTTCTTCCATCAATAGTTTTTGCTTCATCTTCTCCATTTAAAATATTTATAAAAGAGGTGATTGGGTCAAAATATAAATATAAATTTTCTAGGTTTACTCTAGCTATTTCTTCTTCTATAGGTTCTTGTTTTAATTCAATTAAATAATCATCAAAAGACATTTTAACTATTTTTGTTTTCTTTTTCGTTTTCCAAAACTGTTTATAATTCTTAGTTTTAAATATGTTGTTTTCAATAACCCCAGTTGAAAGATAGCTTCCTTCAAATTTATATAGGGGTGAAAAAATGCCAGAATTTTTTAAATTAATTTCTGTTTGATAGATATTATCTTTAATACTTAATGACCAACTAAAATTACCGATTTTTATCCCTGTTGTGCTGACCTTATATTCTGCACTAAAATTATTTGCATACGATGTATTAATTACAAATATAATAAAAAAAACTAGAAATTTACTCAAAGACAACCTCGTAAACATCAAGTTTTCTTTTTGTAAATTTCTGATCAGGCGAATTTATTTTTAGCACCTTATATTCATTCTCTAAATAATTTATATCTGAGGGGCTTCCAATTAAAGTAAAGTTTTCATTTATATGTTTATTAAGAGGAGACACTATTTTAAAATGGTTTGTTATTTCACTGCCTTCTTTATGTGGCATATAGAAATTAATATCCTTATCTCTTAATTCAAAATTAAGGCTTGAAAATAATAGCCGATCTGAAACTACTATATTTTTTACGACACCATCTGAAGAACTGCTGTAAATTTTCAGAGCATAATCATTTATACCACTTATTCGGTCAAAAATTTTAGACGGATAGCTCATTCCAATCATTACAAAAAGAATGAAGCAGACAGTAAAATTAAACATGTAATTAGCTATCTTTAAAAAAGAATTATTAATTCTAATATACAAAAGAACAAACAAAGAAATTAAAGCTGGAGCAGCCCAATTTGCATTAGCTCTAACAATAATGGCTTCTACCAAAACAATTAAAATTATAGGTATTGAAAATATTAAAAAAATTTTTTGAATATAGTTCCATTTATTAAACCCAAATAACCCACCCAAAACCATGAATGGACCCAACATTAAAACTTGAATTAACAAAAATTCTAAACCCCTAATGAGATCTATTTCAATATTTCCAAAATTTGCATTATCCGAAGTATGCTGAAGTGTTACCCAGTCATTATTAAAGTTCCAAATAATATTTGGTACAATAATAATAAATACAGACAAAAATGTAAGACTAAAACCTAATAAATTATCCAAAAAAATTTTACTAAATCTTTTATCAAATAAAATTAAAACAAATAAACAAATTACAAAATATATAGCTGCATATTTCGATAAAAAACCCAGCCCAAGGAAAATACCTAATAATATAAAATTTTTTAAACTTCGTTCACTGTTAATTTTAATTAATTGATTGAGTGAAAGTGTCCAAAATAATAATAAAAAAAGATCAGTACTAATTATAAAAGATGAAAAAGAAACAGCGGGTATAAATAAAAAAATTAAACAACCTGCGAATGAATCTTTTTTATTTAATCCAGCGTTAATTAAAAGATGATAAATACTCCAAGCAATCAATAAATAAACAAACGATGGGAGAAGTTTTAATACAACAAAACTACTACCTAATATTTCTGTATAAACTCTTATTATCCAGGATAAAAAAGGGGGTTTCGAAAAATAACCAAGGTCAATATCTTTTGACCATAGCCAATACTGTGCTTCATCACCAAATAAATTAAAAGTAGTAAAATTTAAGGCACCAATTTTTAATAGAAGTAAAACAATTAATGATGGAAATAGAATTTTATTTAGCATAATATTTTTTATACAATTCAAATAAAATTATATTTAAAATAACAATAAAAAAACCAGCAAAGAAAATGTCACTTAAAAAATGACCGCCAGCCATTATTCTAATTACCCCCAATATAAAACCAGCAACAAAGCTTGCATAGAGAAAAATTATTTTTTTTGTAATTAAATATAGAATTATTACTGAAAATCCAACAGAGGCATCACCCGAAACAAAGGAGCAATTTGTTTCACAAGCATTGCTTATTTCAAACCACGGCGAAAAAGATTCTTTCCCACCCAACTCCACTACATCGTTTGGTCTTGCTCTACCCCAAAAATTTTTTAGAACAAGATTAACAAAAATTAAAACACTGATAATTTGAGAAATCCACAACAAAACTATCTCCTTAATAGAAAACTGATAGTTATAAAAAATTCTATCAATTTTAAAGAAACGTCCAACTATTGGTAAAATTAAAATATAAATAAGTATTAGGGGTAATAAAATATCTCGAAACAATATTGAAGTTAAATCTAAACTTTGTAATACAAATTGTGATGCCCCCTTATAAAACAAAAATGATACATATAAGTCTAAGGATGGGGCGGCAGTTACAAATACACAACTAAAAAGCAAAATTAGAAAGTAATAAAAAATCTCAGAATTTTTTTCAGGAATTAAATTTGAAAATTTGTATTTATTATATTTATTTTCTATTAATATATTTAAAACCTTAAACAATATTAAAGCTAAAATTGCCCCAGCAACAATATCTGTAAAAAAATGCGCACCTACTACAACTCGACTAAAAGCAACAACAGAAGCTAAAAAATAAAAAAAATATCTTAATTTTGGAGCAACTGAAACCAAAATAAAGCAAACTATAAATATTGTAGAAGAGTGTCCAGAGGGGAAAGAATGAAAATTTGATTCCAGGCTAAAATATTTAAAACTAAAAACGTTTTCAAAATCAGTGTGATTTGGTCTGGGCCTTCCTACCACATGTTTTATAATTTGAGTAATAATCCCAACTGTCAAAATATAAACAAAAGAAGAAATAAAAAAATTATAAATGTTTTTTGCTGATTTAGTTTTTATGATTTGAAGTTTGTTGTTTATATAAAAAATTACAAAACCTATTATTGTAATAGAAAAATACCAAGACGAACTACCAAGTTTTGTTATTTCTGAAAAAAATTCTTTTAGAAAAATTCCATTTACCCACTCATTTAAGTTTATAAAATAACTATAAAAAAAAAGATCTAAATTAAAAGAAGTAAAAATACTTAATGTAATTAATGCTAAAATAAGCAATTCAAATTTGATGCTTTTAATAATACTCATTTTACAACTATTAAAAAATTAAATGAGCTTTACAATATAAACTTTGATAAGTCCTGACTTTTAATAAGTTCTCCTAAGCTATTTTCAACGTATTTTTTATTAATTATTATTTCTGTAGGGCCTATATCTGAAGCTGTATAACTAACTTCTTCAAGTAATTTTTCCATTACAGTATGGAGTCTTCTGGCGCCTATATTTTCTACGTTCTGATTTATCTCTGTAGATAAAGAAGCGATGGTATCAATTCCATCTTCTTCAAATTTCAAATCAACCTTCTCTGTTCCAAGAAGTCCTTGATACTGCTTAATCAAACTGTTTTGTGTTTCAGTAAGAATGAGTTTAAAATCTTTTTTACTAAGACTATCAAGCTCGACCCTAATTGGCAATCTCCCTTGAAGTTCAGGTAACATGTCTGATGGTTTTGATAAGTGAAATGCTCCAGAGGCAATGAATAAAATATAATCTGTTTTTACAACACCATATTTTGTAGTAACTGCAGTTCCCTCAATAAGGGGTAACAAATCTCTTTGAACACCTTCTCTTGAAACATCTGCACCACTTCTATCAGCTCTAGAAGTAATTTTATCTATTTCATCTATGAAAACAATACCATTTTGCTCTACATCATCCAGTGCCCTTGAGTTTATTTTATCTTTATCTAAAAGTTTATCGGTTTCCTCGTTTAATAAATACGCATGAGAGTCTTTGACACTCATTTTTTTCATTTTCTTTTGATTGCCAAAACCCTTTCCAAATACATCACCTAAATTAATCATACCCATTTGAGAACCAGGCATTCCAGGTATATCCATAGTTGGTAAACTTAAATTTGCATTAGCTGAAACTGGAATTTCAACTTCATTATCATTTAGTTCACCTGATCTTAGTTTTTTCCTAAAATTATCTCGAGTAGCTGGCGTTGAGCTTTTAGAAACCAAAACATCTAAAATTCTTTCTTCTGCGTTTTTTTCTGCTTTTGCCTTTACCTCTTGACCCATTTGTATTTTTGTTTTTGTAATACTTATTTCAACTAGATCTCTTATTATTTGCTCAACATCTCTTCCAACATATCCAACTTCTGTAAACTTAGTCGCCTCAACCTTTACAAAAGGTGCATTTGCTAACTTAGCAAGCCTTCTAGATATTTCTGTTTTACCGCAACCAGTTGGACCAACCATTAAAATATTTTTTGGTACAATTTCCTCTTTTAAAGAATCATCAAGTTGTTTTCTTCTCCATCTATTTCTTAAGGCAACCGCAACAGCCCTTTTTGCTTTGTTCTGACCAATGATAAACTTATCTAACTCAGAAACAATTTCTCTTGGGCTAAAACTAGATTCCATTCTACAGCTCAATAGTTTCTGAAATAATATTATGGTTTGTATAAATACAAATATCTGCAGCTATACTAAGTGATTCTAAAGCAATTTCTTTTGCATTCATTTTTGTATTCTTCATTAATGCTTTAGCAGCACTGTTTGCGTATGGTCCCCCAGAACCTATCGCAAGTATTCCATCGTCAGATTCAATTACATCACCTGTACCAGATAACAATAGACTTACATCCCTATCAGCTACAATCATCATTGCTTCTAATCTTCTAAGATATCTATCCGTTCTCCAATCTTTAGCTAATTCTACACAAGCCCTTTTAAGTTGGTTCTTATATTGATCTAATTTTCCTTCTAATCTTTCAAACAAAGCGAATGCATCTGCAGTAGATCCCGCAAAACCAGAGATAACAGTTTCATCAGCACCAAGCCTTCTAATTTTTTTAACATTTGATTTCATTACAGTATTACCAAGACTAGCCTGACCATCACCCGCAATAACGACGAGATTATCTTTTCTAATTCCTACAATAGTTGTTGATTTAATAATGTTTTTTTCCATTAATTCATAAGATGGCTATTTAATTATTTTTATCAAGTAATTTACCTAGAATAAATCATATTTCACTGATATTAGGCAAAAATGCGAAAAGGTAAGGTTGAGAGAAACACTAAAGAAACCAAGATAAGTTGTGAAGTTAACTTAGATGGTGTTGGCCAATCTAAAATTTCAACACAAATTGGTTTTTTTGATCATATGTTAGAATTATTATCTCATCACAGCTTGATAGATATAGTTTTAAAATGTGAAGGAGACACTAATGTTGATCTTCATCATTCAGTTGAAGATACTGCTTACGCAATTGCTTTAGCTATAAACAAAGCACTAGATGATAAAAAAGGAATTAATAGATATGGCTTTTCATATGTTCCGATGGATGAATGCTTATCGAGATGTGTTATTGATTTAAGTGGAAGGCCTGAGCTTGTGTGGAATGTTAATCTTGGTTTAAAAAAAATTGGTGAAATGGATACAGAGCTATTCCATGAATTTTTTAAAGCTTTTTCTAATGAATCAAAATGTAATTTACATATTGAAAACCTTTATGGAAAAAATAACCACCATATAATTGAATCATGTTTTAAGGCTTTTGCAAAAAGTATAAGATTTGCTGTCGAAATAGATAAGAGAAGAAAAGACAACATACCATCATCAAAAGGTACTCTTTGATTTTTTAATGAAAAAGATTACAATTGTCGATTATGGCTCAGGCAATGTTTTGTCCGCACAAAAATCTTTTATTAAAATAGCAAAAGATAACAATATTGAGGTTGATGTTTTAATTTCAAACAAATTGGATGATGTAAAAAACTCAACCCATATTGTATTACCAGGTCAAGGGGCTTTTTCTACCTGCATGAACGGTTTAAAAAAAACTGATGGTTTGATTGATGAACTTAGTGAGTTTGCGTTAATTAAAAAGAAACCATTTTTAGGCATATGTGTTGGTATGCAAATGCTAGCTAAAGTGAGTGAAGAAAACGGAGCCCATAAAGGTTTAGGCTGGATAGACGGTCAAATTAAAGTATTGCCTGGAGACAGTTTAAAACTTCCTCATATGGGTTGGAACTTAGTAAATCCAAAAAATTCAAAATATAATAACTTAATCATGACCAAAAATGATTATTACTTTGTTCACTCATATTATTTTGATTGTGCTAATAAAGACAATATTTTGGCAGAAACTAAGTACGGAACAAATTTTGCTTCAATAGTTGGAAAAGAAAATATATATGGCGTTCAGTTTCATCCTGAAAAAAGTTCCTCCCAAGGATTAGACTTATTAAAAGAATTTATTGGAGTATGAACATGTCTACACAACTAAAAGAAAAAATTAATATTTCAGTTGATAATATTGAAACACTTACAGATGTAGATTTAGCTGACCTTTGTAATATTACAGAACAAGCAATTAAAGCCGGAGGAGGTTTTGGTTGGTTAAGAGTTCCTACAAGAGATATTTTAATAGATTATTGGACTAAAAGAACTAACGATAAATATATTAAACTTATTGTTGGTAGGCTTAATGGTGTTATAGCCGGAACCCTTCAACTTGCGTATGAGGCACCTAACATTGAGTCTAGAAAAAATATTGCACGTATAAGAAGACAGTTTGTTGCTCCATGGGCAAGAGGTTATGGTTTAGCTAAAACAATGATCGATTATACCGAGCAAATTGCAAAAGAAGATAATATTAAATCACTACAATTAGCTGTAAGAGAAACACAAGATGCCGCTATAAAACTTTTTACTGGTAAAAATTATACCAAGTGGGGTGAAAACCCATATTATGCTTATATTAACGGGAGCTTTATTAAGGGTTATTATTATTATAAAAACATATAGTGCAAATTATACCAGCCATTGATTTAAAAGATAATAAATGTGTTAGACTCTCTAAAGGCAAAGATCTTTCCAGCGTTGTTTACAATGAAGACCCAGAAAAACAAGCTATCTACTTTGAAGAAATTGGTTGTAAAAAATTACACTTAATTGACTTAGACGCCGCATTTGGTAGATCAAATATTAACTTTGAAACAATAAAGAAAATTAGAAAATCTATTTCAATACCAATTCAATTAGGTGGTGGGATTAGAAATTTAGATTTAGCAAAAAAATACTTTGAGGTTGGAATAAATAATCTGATTATTGGCTCAATGTCTGTTGAAAAACCAAATGAAGTTATAATTTTATCAAATCAGTATGCGGATAAAGTATACATATCATTAGATATTCTTGAAGACAATATAATGATAAAAGGGTGGGATGAAAATTCAGGAAAAAAAATACAGGATATTCTCGATATTTATTCAACGTCAAAAATTAAAGGATATGTAATTACGGATATTCAAAATGACGGAATGTTAAAAGGTTTAAATTTAGATTTTGTTAATAATTTTCTTAAAAAAATAAACCTAATTAAAAAATTTAATAAAAAAATAATAATTGCAGGCGGGCTAACAGATTACTCTGATCTAATAAATTTAAAAAAAATTAATCTTAAAAACATTGAAGGAATAATCTCAGGTAAATCTTTTTATGAAGGAAAGATAGATCTTGTAAAAGCACAAAAAATTCTAAACTAAAATGGTAAAAACAAGAATTATTCCATGCTTAGATGTTAAAGACGGAAGAGTTGTAAAGGGAATAAATTTTTTAAATTTAATCGATGCAGGAGATCCTGTTGAGCAAGCAAAACATTATTCTGATAATGGAGCTGATGAAATCTGTTTTCTAGATATTAGCGCATCATTAGAAAATAGAGAAACTATGGTAAATGTTGTTAAAAAGACTGCAAATGAGGTTTTTATTCCCCTTACAGTTGGTGGCGGCATTTCATCAATAGAAAACATACAAGCTTTACTTAAAGCTGGTGCTGATAAAGTTTCTATAAATTCTGCTGCAATTAAAAATCCCAATATTATTAAAGAAGCTTCTGAATATTTTGGAAACCAATGCATCGTTGTAGCTGTCGATGCAAAAAAACATAATAATGATTGGTTTGTTTATTCACATGGCGGCACTAAGAAAACTGACTTACTTGCTTTAAGCTGGATAGAAAAAGCTCAAAAATTAGGAGCAGGTGAAATTCTCTTAACATCAATGGACAAGGATGGCACAAAATCTGGTTTTGACAATGAACTACTTAGCAAGGTTTCAGAATTTTTAAAGATACCTGTTATAGCTAGTGGAGGAGTTGGAGCTCTAGAACATTTTTATGATGGTGTAGCTAAAGGTAAGGCTGACGCATTATTAGCAGCCTCAGTCTTCCATTTTAATGAAATTAGCATTAAAGAAGTAAAGGAATACTTAAAAGGTAAGAATATAAGCATTAGAGATTAAATTTTATGAAAATTGAGGACCTTAATGAAATTATAAATAATAGAATACAAACAAGAAAAAAAAATTCGTATACCAATAAGTTATTAAAGTTAGGGCCAAAAAAAATAGCTCAAAAATTTGGAGAAGAATCTTCTGAGTTAATAATAGATTTTTTAAAAGGGTCAAAAAAAAGAACAATAGAGGAGGCAGTTGATGTAATTTATCACCTTCTTATTTTATTAAAGTCAAAAAAAATTACTATTAATGAAATTCATAAAGAGCTTGATAAAAGAAAGTAAAAAAAATGTATGATGAAAACAATATTTTCGCAAAAATATTAAGAAAAGAAGTACCCTGTGACAAAATTTATGAAGATGAGTTTAGTTTATTTTTTAATGATATTAATCCCCAAGCAAAAATACATGTTTTAGGTATACCAAAATTTCCCTCTACAACCTTTTCCACTTTTTTAAAAGAAGCAGATAGTGAGAATATCGTATCATTTTTTAAAAGCATTCAAATCGTAATAAATAATCTTGAAATTGAAAAAAGTGGTTATAGATTGATCACTAACTCAGGAATGAATGGTGGCCAAGAAGTACCACACTTTCATGTTCATATTTTAGCAGGTGAGAAAATTGGAAGTCTTAGGTAAATTATAATTTTTCTCTTACTATTACATAATTAACAATTTCATTAACACCCTTGATGCTTTTTAAACCAATTATCATTTCATCTAACAGATCTGGGCGTGCTGTGATACCTGCAATATAAACTTTTCCTTGGATTGTTTCAAAATTAAATGTAATTGCTTTAATACCTACTGTTTTAGCGGCTACAGCTCTTGCTTGCGTATTAATCCATAAATCACTAGCATAATCTTTAAGCGTTGTTCTGTTTCCAATTTCTATTTCATTTATAATTTCTTTAACACCTTCAACTTCCCAAACTAATCGTACTGCATCAATTCTAATTTCTTGATTATCAACAAGTCCAGTTAATAAAATTCTACCCTCTAAGACACTTGTATTTATATTTACAAAAAGGTTGTTTCCTGCATTTAAAAACTTAGCTGCAATATTTACTTTAATTGTTGCGTCGTCTACCACCGCACCAAGAGATCTTTCTCCCTCAGCAACTACCATTGCACTACCACCACCTGTTGCAAGTACACTAGCAGGTGAGCAGCCATAATTAATAGATGCAAAGATAAACAATATTGGAATAAATAAAAATTTAATTATTTTTTTAATTTTAACAACCATTTGTAAATTTTGTTTTTATTAATTTTTGTAAATTTATGTACTATTTCCACGATGTCGGTCAAAGAAAATTTTGTAGCCATCTTTCTCAATTCTTTACTATACAAATCAATGTTGTCAAAATCTTGATTTTTTGATGCTTGTCTATCAATGACAGCAACAAACTCTCCTTTGATATTTTCTTTATCTTCTAGGATTTTATTTTTCACACTGCCTGGATTTCCTCTAAAGACAAACTCATTTACCTTTGTAAGTTCCTTACATATTGATATTGATCTATCACCTATAATATTTTCTAGGCAATCTAGAAAAACAATTAATTTATGGTTTGAAACAAAAAATACACAAACCCTTTTTTCTTGAGAAATATTCTTAACAAGATCCTCAATCTTTTTTTTAGATTTTGGAACAAACCCAAAAAAAGCAAATTCTGACATTGGTAATCCGGATAACTGTAAACTTGATACAATTGATGAGGGACCAGGCACAGATGTAACTCTAATATTATTTGCAATACAATATTGTACTAAATTATATCCAGGATCTGAAATAAGTGGTGAGCCAGCATCAGAAATTAGAACACAATTTTTATTTTTTAATAAAAATTTATTCTGATTTATAATTTTATGCTCATTATAATCGTGTAAAGCTATTAATTTCTTTTTAATGCCTAATTTATTTAGTAGTTTAAGTGAATGTTTAGGATTTTCACAAATAATGATATCACATTCTTCAAGTACTTTTACAGCTCTGTAGGTTATGTCTTCTAAATTGCCAATAGGTGTTGCCACAATTGAGAGACCATTAATAATATTATCCATCATCTATATACTTATATTTATAATTTCATGTACTCCAGTAAATTTATCTAAACAAGATACAAAAAATACTCAAGAAACAACTATTTCTGAAAAACCAATTGAAGATAAAACCAAAAAAAAGGTAATTGAAGAAAAAGAAAGCAAACAAGATAAGCAGAAAAAGATTTTAGACGACATTGTCTTAGATAAAACAATTATTGCTTTATTTGCAAAAGATGACGATGAAAAAACTACAAAACAATTCTTGAATACCTATGAGTTGGGAATTTATAATCTTGGTATAAGTGATGTTGTTATACAAATAGAATTTTTTGAAAATGAAAATGACCTAAAAAAGATTATAGAAAAAAATCTAATATCTGGTAAGATTTTTTTAGGCCCAATACAATCTAAGTATACAAAGTTTTTAGATAATTATTGTGCTGATGATGTAATATTTTTTTCATACTCTTCTAAATCTTCTTTAGCAAAAGATTGTGTTTATTTAATAAATTTTTTTCCACAAAATGAACTTTCACAACTAATGTTATATTTAAACGATGATGCAAGAGTAGCCCTTCTTTACCCGGAGAATGAATATGGATATTTAATAAATAGTTTTATAGATGATATAATTTTTCAAAGCCCAGCAATTTTAGTCAACAGATCTTCATATAAAAAAGACCTATCAAATGTAAGAGATTCAATAAAAGAATTGGGAAAATATGAATTGAGAAAATATGAATTGAATAGACAAAAACAAATTCTATTTTCTAAAAAAGATGAAAAATCAAAAAAAAGACTAAAAAAACTAGAAAGATTTAAAACAACAAGTGATTACGATTTCACACATATTTTAATCGCAGATTATGGTTTGAATTTATTACAGGTTGCACCTCTTCTACCATACTACGATATAGACCCTAATATTGTAAAGTTTATGGGAACTGGAGTAATGGATGATAAAACTTTTTTCTATGAACCTTCATTACAGGGAGCAATATTTCCAGGAATTCCTGAAACAAGAAGAATAAATATAATTAATAATTATATGGATATATATGATGATGAGTTTTTAAGAATCTCAACATTACCTTATGACTTGATAGGTTTAATTAATTTTATCTACACAAAGAAATATAAACTTAGTGATGTAATCAAATTATTAAACAATCCGAACAAAAGATTTGATGGCATTGATGGAAACTTTTATTTTAAAGATAATATGATTGAAAGAGATCTTAATATATTAGAAATAAATAACGGAAATTCTTTTGTAATTAATTAATTAAAAAATTAATCAATTTTCTTACTGCTATGGACCTATGGCTAATTTCATTTTTTTCTTTAGTGGTTAATTCAGCTAATGTTTTGTTATAATTTTTAGGAATGAAAACTGGATCATAACCAAAACCAAATCTGCCTTTAGCTTTTTCAGAAATTTTTCCTTCAATTTTGCCATTAAATATTAAGTTGTGATTATCTTTAACTGTTAGGCTTATTGAAGTTTTAAAGAAAGCATTTTGTTTACTATTTTTTTTAGTACTTTTAATAATACTTTCAAAACAAGCTTCATTGCTTCTGAAATTGTTTAAAAATCTTTTTGAAAGAACACCTGGTTCCCAATTTAAGCTTTCAATGCATATTCCTGAGTCATCGGCAAAACAAGGAATACCAGTTTTATTAAATCCATAGTCTGATTTAATTTTTGCATTTTCTTCAAAAGTTTGCCCACTTTCTTCTGGCTCTTTATTTATGTTTAGATCATTTAAGGAAAGAAGTTTTAGATTAAATTTGTTAAATATTTTTTTAATTTCAATTATTTTATTTTTATTATTTGAAAAAAATAATAATTGCTTCAATTTATTTCAAAGCCTCTTTTTGTTTAGAAATTATCTCTTTAACTCCAATTTTTGCTAGAGAAAACATTTCAGTAAACTGAGCATCATTGAAAAAAAATTCTTCACCAGTTACTTGAATTTCAGATATTTCATCTGAATCACAAATTACAAAATTTGCATCTACTTGAGCTTCGGAGTCTTCCCTGTAATCTAGATCCAATAATGCTTTATTTTCGACTATGCCCGTTGATACTGCTCCTATAAAGTTTTTGATAATTGGTTTTTGAAGATTATAATTATTCTTTAATTTTTCTATAGCCAGATATAAAGAAATAAAACCACCACTGATAGAGGCAGTTCTTGTCCCACCATCTGCTTGAATTACATCACAATCTATTTTTATTTGACGCTCTCCAAGATTTGAAAGATCCACAATTGATCTTAAGCTACGCCCAATTAACCTTTGTATTTCTTGCGTTCTACCTGACTGTTTTCCTTTTGCTGCCTCTCTATCCATTCTTGTATTTGTAGACCTTGGCAGCATGCCATATTCTGCTGTAACCCAACCCTTGCCAGTATTCTTTAACCAATGAGGAACTTTTTCATCAATTGTTGCAAGACAAAGGACATGTGTATTTCCAAATTTTACTAAGCATGAACCATCGGCATGAATATTCACGTTTTTCTCAAATGAAATTTCACGCATTTGATTGAAGGATCTATCTTTTCTCATATAAATTTAATAATAGTAGATAAATATTATTTTTAAATAAAATTCTTATGTCTGATAATGTATATGCACAAATTAATGATAGATCGAAATTAATTTTCAAAAAATTAGTTGAGTCATATCTTAAAACTGGATCTCCAGCAGGATCAGAAACAATTATGAAGATGGGAGGCTTAAATCTTTCCTCAGCATCAATTAGATCTATACTGTCTAATTTGCAAAAAGAAGGGCTTCTATATGCCCCACACAGATCAGCTGGGCGAATGCCTACTGAAAAAGGAATGAGATTTTTTGTTGATGGTCTGTTAGAATTTGGAAGAATATCGACAGTAGATAAAGAAAATATTAAACAGCAGTGCTTAACTAAGGGCAAATCCTATGAAGAGGTTCTTGATGAAGCTTCTAAGGCTATTTCAGGATTATCAAGTTATGCTGGTATAGTTATTGCACCAAAATTTCAAAAAAACTTAAAGCACGTTGAGTTTATAAGATTAAATAGTAGTCAATTAATGCTTATTCTAGCTTATGAAAATGGAGAAGTAGAAAACCGCATTATTGAAGATAATGGTAAATATAATAGTTCATTATTAATACAGGCTTCAAACTACCTTACGTCAAAGTTTACTAATAAAAATATTTCTCAAATTAAAAGATTAATACAATCAGAAATAAAAAATTCACAAAATGAGTTAGAATTAATTTCATCAAAACTAATTCAACAAGGTATTATTGAAACTCAGCCTAATAGTAAAAATCCTTATATTTTTCTACATGGTCAATCAAATTTATTAAAAGATGAAATTGTTTCTAAAGACTTAGATCAAATACGAAATCTTTTTGATGAAATTGAGAAAAAATCTAGTTTTGTAGATATATTAGAAACAGCAGGAAAAGCAAAAGGAGTTCAAATTTTTATTGGATCTAAAAATTTTTTGTTTAAACACTCTGGTCTTTCTATGGTAATGGCCCCATATAAAAATAATGAGCAAGAAATCATTGGCGCTATAGGTGTAGTTGGACCAACAAGATTAAACTACTCTAAAATAGTTCCACTGGTTGACTATACGTCTAAAATTATTGGAAAGGTGATTGATTAATGGTTGAAAAAAAAGAAGAAGATAATCAACAAGAAGAAATTAAAGAACCTGATTCTGAGAATATTGAAAACAATGAAGATAATAATGATAGTCATGAAAACACAGATTCAGAAGAGACAAGCGAAGAAGAAAATTCAGAAGAAAACAATTTAGAGAAGGAAATTGAAACGCTTAAAGAAGAAAAAATCCGATTACTCGCTGAAATGGAAAATCTTAGAAAAAGATTTGAACGAGAAAAAATTGAAACGATAAAGTTTGGTAGCATAAATTTAGCCAGAGACATTCTATCGCCTGGAGATAATTTAGAAAGAGCACTAGATGCTTTACCAGAAGATGAAAATCATCCAGAAAGTATAAAAAATCTTATTGATGGTTTAAAAATGGTGCTTAAAGAATACAAAAGCACTCTTGAAAAACACGGAGTAAAAAAAATTGAAACTTTAAATCAAAAATTTGACCATAATTTTCATCAGGCAATGATGGAAGTTGAAAATAATGAAGTTGAAGAGGGAACAGTAGTACAAGAAGTCCAATCTGGCTATACAATGCATGACCGATTACTCAGAGCAGCAATGGTTGGAGTCTCTAAAAAACCAGTCGCTAAAACAGAAGAACCTAAAGAAGAAAAAGAAGAAGACAATCCTGAAAATGAGAGTAAAGAAAAGTCATAAAAAGCCTTAAATTACTTGTTTTTTTTAATATAAATAGGGAACATCCTTGTATTTTAAAACTTTTTTCCCATATCTAATGTAGCCAATGTTGATTGGTAAATAATTTAGTAAAGAGGACAAAAAATATGGCAAAAGTAATAGGTATTGATTTAGGTACTACAAACTCCTGCGTTGCAGTAATGGACGGTAAGGAAGCAAAAGTAATAGAAAACGCTGAGGGAGGAAGAACAACTCCTTCAATGGTAGCATTCAGTGACACAAAAGAAAAACTTGTTGGACAATCAGCTAAAAGACAAGCAGTAACTAATTCTGAAAATACTTTATTTGCCATAAAAAGATTAATCGGAAGAACATTTGAGGATAAAGCTGTTAAGTCTGACAGCGGACTAGTACCTTATAAAATAGTAAAAGGTGATAACGGTGATGCTTGGGTAGAAGCACGTGGAGATAAATATAGTCCAAGTCAAATTAGTGCATTTATTTTACAAAAAATGAAAGAGACAGCAGAGTCTTATTTAGGAGATACTGTTACACAAGCAGTTATAACAGTTCCCGCTTATTTTAATGATGCTCAAAGACAAGCAACAAAAGATGCCGGAAAAATAGCTGGACTAGAAGTTTTAAGAATTATTAACGAGCCTACTGCTGCAGCGTTAGCATATGGTTTAGATAAAAAGAAAACTGGTACTGTTGCTGTTTATGATCTTGGTGGAGGTACATTTGATATTTCTATCTTAGAAATTGGTGACGGTGTTTTTGAAGTTAAATCAACCAATGGTGATACGCATCTTGGTGGTGAAGATTTTGATCTTAAAATTATTGATTACCTTGCTGACGAATTCAAAAAAGATAATGGTATTGATTTACGTTCAGATAAACTTGCTCTTCAACGTTTGAAAGAGGCAGCTGAGAAAGCAAAAATTGAATTATCGAGTTCAACTGAAACAGAAGTAAACTTGCCATTCATTACTGCTGATCAATCTGGTCCTAAACATTTAACGATTAAATTATCTAGAGCAAAACTAGAAGCTATTGTTGGGGAACTTTTAAACCAAAGTTTAAAACCTTGCGAAATGGCTCTTAAGGATGCTGGATTACAAGCCGCAGAAATTGATGATGTTATTTTAGTTGGTGGTATGACAAGAATGCCTAAAGTAACAGAGATAGTAAAAAACTTCTTTGGTAAAGAGCCTAATAAAGGTGTTAACCCTGATGAAGTTGTAGCATCTGGTGCTGCTATTCAAGCAGGCGTATTACAAGGTGATGTCAAAGATGTATTATTACTTGATGTTACACCTTTATCACTTGGTATTGAAACACTTGGCGGCGTATTCACAAAACTAATTGATAAAAACACAACTATCCCAACAAAGAAGAGCCAGGTATTTTCTACAGCTGAAGATAATCAGAGTGCAGTAACAATTAGAGTTTTTCAAGGTGAAAGAGAGATGGCTGCTGACAACAAATTACTAGGTCAGTTTGATTTAGTAGGTATTCCACCTGCCGCAAGAGGAATGCCTCAAATTGAAGTAACTTTTGATATAGATGCAAATGGTATTGTAAACGTTTCGGCTAAAGACAAATCAACTGGTAAAGAACAACAAATCAAGATCCAGGCTTCTGGTGGATTATCAGATGAAGAGATTGAAAAAATGGTCAAAGAGGCAGAAGAAAATGCTGAAGCTGACAAAAAGAAAAGAGAAGCTGTTGATACTAGAAACCATGCTGATAGTTTAATTAATGAAACTGAAAAGAATTTAAAAGAGCACGGAGATAAAATTCCTGAAGCTGATAGAAATAAAATCACAGAGGATATTGAAGAGCTTAAGAAAGTAAAAGACGGTGAGGATTTAGAAGCTATAAAATCTAAAACTGAAGCACTTGTTCAGTCATCTCTTAAAATGGGTGAAGCAATTTATAAACAAAACCCTCAAGGTGCTGGACCTCAACCTGATCCATCTGGTGCTGAACCATCAGCTGATAATACAAAAGATGAAAAGGTTGTAGATGCTGAATTTGAAGAAGTAGACGAAGATAAAAAAGATTAACGCTCCATAATTTTTATAAGGAGGAGATGTGGCTGATAAAGATTTCTATGAGATACTAGGTGTTCAACGAAATGCCAGTGAAGATGAAATAAAAAAAGCTTATAGAAAACAGGCCATGAAATATCATCCTGATCGAAACAAGGATGACAAAACAGCTGAAAGAAAATTCAAAGAAGCTGCTGCTGCTTACGAAGTTCTAAAAGATTCAGAAAAAAGATCAGCTTATGATCAATATGGACATGACGCTTTCAAACAAGGTGGAATGGGTGGAGCTCAAGGCTTTGGAGATTTTGCAGGTGGCTTTTCTGATATCTTTGAAGAGTTCTTTGGCGGGGGTTTTGGAGGACAATCGTCAAGAAGACGAGGACCTCAAAGAGGAAGTGATCTTCGTTATAATATGTCCGTTTCACTATTTGAAGCTTTCACTGGAAAGAAACCACAAATAAGAATACCTACATACGTTGGCTGTGATGCTTGTGCAGCAACTGGAAGTGCAGATAAATCTGGACCAAGTACTTGTTCTACTTGTGGTGGAGCAGGAAAAGTTCGATCTCAACAAGGATTCTTTTCAATAGAAAGACCATGCCCTACATGTGGTGGAGAAGGTTCAAGTATAAAAAATCCATGTCTTAAATGTTCAGGAACAGGGAATATAAAAAAGCAAAAAACAATTTCTGTTACTATTCCTGCTGGTGTTGATACAGGCACAAGAATTCGAATAGCCGGTGAAGGTGAGCCTGGTGAAAGAGGTGCTGGAAATGGGGATCTATATATTTTTGTTGAAGTTCAAAAGGACAAACTCTTTGAAAGAGAAGAAGAAAATTTATTTTGTGAAATACCAATTTCAATCACTACTGCTATTTTAGGTGGCGAAATAGAGGTTCCAACCATTGAAGGAAAAAAAGCTAGACTTAATATTCCAGCGGGAACTCAATCTGAGACACAATTTAGACTTCGCGGCAAAGGAATGAGTATACTTCGACAAAGTAGAAGGGGTGATATGTATGTGCAGGCAAATGTTGAAATACCAGTTAACCTAAATAGCAAACAAAAAGATATTTTGAGAGAGTTCGAAAATGAAGGAGGAACCTCAAAAAAACACAGTCCAAAATCACAAGGTTTTTTCTCAAAATTAAAAGAAGTCTGGGAAGATTTAACTTAATTTCTTTTCAACTTACAATCACCAAAGTATAAGAAGTTATTATGGCAAAAATTAAAATAGCAGTTGCAGGTTGTCTTGGCAGAATGGGTCAGGAAATATCGAATCAAATTTTACAAAATAAAAATTTAGAATTTGTTGGTGGTTTTGAATACAAAAAACATAAAGATATAAACAAACCTTTAAACAAAGTTTCAAGTATACATTCTGCAAAATTAGTTACAGCTAATGCAGCTCAGTTAATCAAAGAAGCAAATGTCATAATTGATTTTACAACACCTGAGTCCACTTTAGATAATCTTAAGATCGCTTCTGCAAATAATACAGCAGTTGTTATTGGTACAACCGGAATGACGGATGCACAAAAAAAGAAAGTAAAAAGTTATTCTAAAAAAATACCTATACTAATGTCGTCTAACATGAGTTTGGGTGTTAACTTACTATTTAACTTAGTAAAACAAACAGCATCAGCTCTAAAAGATACTGATTATGATATTGAAATTGCTGAGACTCACCATAAACATAAAAAAGATGCCCCTTCTGGAACTGCATTATCTTTGGGTGATTATGCTGCTGAAGGTAGAAAAACTAAATTAAATAAATCAAAAGTTTTAGATCGTACAAAAAAACTAACATCTAGAAAAAAAGGCGACATTGGTTTTTCTGTCACAAGAGGCGGTGAAATTGCAGGTGAGCACACAGTAAGTTTTATAGGATCAAATGACAGAATAGATTTGGTGCATAAGGCTAATAACAGATCAATTTTTGTAACAGGCGCTATTGATGCTGCAGTATTTGTATCAAAGAAAAAAATGGGATTTTTTTCTATGAATGATTTGATTTCTTTAAAATAAATATCTTGAAATTTTAATGTATGAGTAAAGATATTCCATACTTTCCTAATAGAGAAATTGAGGGCGGCTGGAGACTCATATCAGCTGATCACGCATCAGAATTACTAAATATTAATTTTAATTTAATTGAACTAGAAATAAAACGCCAACAATTGTTTTTTGGAAACCATCCTCAAAGTACAGTCATTATTAAAGATGGCTATTTAGTTTATGAAAATCATAGTTTCATGACATTGCCGCAAAGTCGTTTTGATATATGGTCTTGTACAAAATCATTCACTGGAATTGCATGGATGTTTTTATTAGAAGAAATAAAAAAAAATAAATCTAAAAAAAATTTACAATGTGGTATT
>CABYTX010000008.1 GCA_902522015.1 uncultured Alphaproteobacteria bacterium | reverse complement strand
CAAAGTAAAATTGTAGTTGGTTTTCAAACTTCAGCACTTTATATTGCTTTAAAATCAGGTTGTAGAGTATACACCTCTAATCCTTTTAAAAAAAAGAAAATTATTATAGAAGATATAAATCTGTTAAAAATGACAGATTTATAGTATTTAATTTATATATGAAATCTCCTTTTAAAAATTTACAATATTGCATCAGATGTTGTCAGCCTGAAACAACAGAAAAGTATGAATTTGACAAAGATGGTATTTGCAAAACATGTCAATCTTCAGAAGATAAAATGAATATTGATTGGTCAAAAAAAGAAAAGGAATTAAGAAAAATATTATTTGACGCAAAAAAAATTGCGGGAAACAATTATGATTGTGTACTGCCTATTTCAGGAGGTAAAGACAGTTTCTTTCAAGCTCATGTTCTTACTAAAATTTATAATATTAAACCTTTAGCTGTTACATTTAATCATAATTGGTTTTCAGAAATAGGTTTTTACAATTTACAACTTCTACTTGAAACTTTTAATTTAGATCATTTTCAATTTACACCTGCAAGAAATTTAGTAAACAAATTAGCAAGAAAATCACTTTTTGAAATAGGAGATTCTTGTTGGCACTGTCACTCTGGTTGTGGTTCTTTTCCATTACAGGTAGCGACTAAATTTTCAATACCATTATTAGTTTATGGAGAGTCTATAGCGGAAAATAGTGGAAGAGCTAAGTATTCAGATGGTAAAACTAATTTTGATAAAAATTATTTTACAACTGTATCAGCAAAAAAAACACCCAGTGAAATGGTAGATAATAAAATATCAAGTAAAGATGTTTTTCCATTCGAATTACCTAGCGATAATGAAATAATTAAAAATAAAATTTATCAAATTCATTTAGGTGATTACATATTTTGGGATGAAGAGAAACAAACTGAATTTATTAAAAAAGAATACGGTTGGAAAGAATCTGAAGTTGAAGGTGCCTATAAAGGCTATAAAAGTGTTGAATGTATTATGCCTGGTGTTCATGATTTTACATGTTATCTAAAAAGAGGTTTTGGCAGATCAACATCTCAAGCTTCTGTTGATATAAGAAATGGCCTAATGACTAGAGAAGAGGGATTTGAAATAGCAAATCAAAAAGATCCGATAAGACCACAAGCTCTAGATTACTATTTAGATTCAACTGGATTAACTGAAAAAGAATTTTATAAAACTATAAATGCTAAAAAACATTCTAAACTAAAAAATATCAACCTACCAATTTACAAAAATAAATCAAAGAAAAAAAATATTAAACCTTTTGTTCAATCTTTGATTGATAAACACAAAAAAAAAGTTGAATAGTTTATTTCATAAAAAATCAATTCAAAAACTTCTATTGATTTTAAAAAATAAAAAATCAAAAGATTTTTTAATAAAATCATCTTTCAAAAATTTAAATAAATATGAAAAAAAAATAGAGAGTTTAGTTAAATTTGATAAAAAAATTGTTGATAATTATAAAAAAAATTTAATTAATATTTTAGATAAAAGACTTCTTTATATACCTTTTGGAATAAAAGATATTTTCAATGTTAAACAGTTTACTAATGAGAAAGGTTCAGTGATTTATAAGAATTTTAATCCTGGAAATAATGCTAGGGTTGTAGATAGATTATTAGCTTCTGGAGCTATACCTTTTGGTAAGACAGTAACATCTGAATTTGCAGTACATGAATTAAATAAAACTAAAAATCCATATGATTTTACAAAAACTCCCGGAACATCTTCAAGCGGTTCAGCAGCATCAGTAGCGTGTGGATATTATCCTTTTTCTCTTGGAACTCAAACAGCAGGTTCAATAATTAGACCAGCAAGTTATTGTAATATATGGGGTTTTAAACCTTCATTTGGCTTGATACCACGAACTGGTGTTTTAAAAACCACTGACTCATTAGATTCAATTGGCTTTTTCTGTTCAAATGGCGAAAATATTAAATACTTATTGGATATAATGAGAGTTAGTGGAAGAAATTATCCATTTATTTATAAAAATATTGATTCCAAAATTAACATGCTAAATAAATCAAAAAAAATTTACAAAATTGCCTTTGTTAAAACTCATACATGGAATTATGCAGAAAATTATGTCAAGTTAGCAATTGAAAATTTTTTAAATAAAATTGATAATAATTCTAAGTTTTTAGTAAAAGAAATTAAGCTACCAAATATTTATGATGAAATCCACTATAATCATGAAGCAATATATACTAAATCATTATCATATTATTTTAAAAATGAGTTTAAAAATAGAGAAAAATTATTATCTAAAAATATTTCCAATATGATAGAAAAAGGAAATAAAATAAATAAAAATCAATTTATTAGATCTCATCATTTTCAAAATAAAATAATCTCTACTTCAAATAAAATATTTAATAATTATGATGCAGTAATTTCAATAAGTACCAGTGAGTCGGCTCCTCTAAGAGAAAAAATACCTCTAGATGACCCTTCATTAATGTGGACATTTTTACATATGCCATCTATGAATGCTCCTATTTTCAGATGTCCTAAGAATATGCCATTTGGTATTCAATTTACAGCAAAAAAATTTAATGATTATCAATTATTAAGAGTTTTAAAAGAGTTATTTAATGAAAAAATAATTTATGCAAATCCTTATGACAATATCTAAATTTAGTGAGGATGAAGATTTGATTAATGTTAGAAATGAAGTTGATAGATTTGGCTTTTCTCATTTTTTAGCAAATAAAATGCAAATTAAAAATCCACCTAGATCTTTTGCTAATTGGCAACATGGCTGGTATTGGGGTGATTTAGAAATAAGTGAATTAGATATGGTTTTGGGATATCCGAAGATAAATAATTATAATATTCCAACTATAGTTGCAGATGAAAATATTAAAAATGCTTTAAAAGGAAAGGGTTTTACTAATGTATTTGCTGGCGGAATTCCATTTTCTTATATTCCAAAAACAGAATCAAAAAGAATTAATGACTCCATTATTGTGGTTATGCCACATTCTTTAGAATACATTAACTTTTCTAGTGCAGATAACTTTAATGAATTAGTTAATTCTATTTCACAATTATCAAAGAGATTTAGTAAAGTTGATTGTCTTGTATTTTATGATGATTATGTAAAAAAAATTTATGATAATTATTTTAAAAATCAAAATATTAATTTAATTTGTGGGGCAAGAGCAAATTCAAAAAATTCTTTAATTTATATACGTTCTATTTTTGATAAGTATGAATATGTTATTTCAAATTGTATAGGTAGTGCAATATTGTATTCAATGTTTTGTAATTGTAAGGTCAGCATTATTGAACCATTTTTTAATTATTCTTATGAATTTTGGCTTTCAGATCCATATCTTAGAGATAATAAGAATTTAATCGATTTGATGATTTATCATCATAGTGAAGATTATTTGAAAAAAAAGTATAAATTTCTTTTTAATTCAGATCCCAAATTATCTAAAACTAATTATGATATTGCAAAAAAGTTGATAGGTTTTTCTTATCAATTAAAAATTGAAGAAATAAAAGAATTATTAGGCTGGACAACATTTTCTAAGTTTAAAGCTATGTACAGATATTTTTCAAGAAGGATTAAATAATTCAAATTTCATTTTTAATCATATCATCAATTAAAGAATTTAAATTATATTTTGGTTTCCATTTTAATATTTTTTTAGATTTTGAATAATCGCCTATTAAACTGTCAACTTCAGTAGGTCTAAAATATTTTTTATCAATCTTAATTATTATTTTTTTAGTATGTTTGTCTATGCCAACCTCTTTAATTCCTCTATTTTTCCAATAGATATTAAATTCTAGTTTTTTTGCAACTATTTCAACAAACTTTTTTACCGTGTATTGTTTACCTGTGGAAATAACAAAATCGTCTGGTTTTTTTTGTTGAAGTATTAACCACATAGCTCTGACATAATCTTTAGCATGACCCCAGTCTCTTTTTGAATATAGATTTCCAAGAAATAAAATTTTTTTTCTACCAAATTTTATATCTATTAACCCTTTAATAATTTTTTTTGTAACAAAAGTTTCATTTCTCCTAGGAGATTCATGATTAAATAAAATACCATTACTGGCAAAAAGATTGTAAGCCTCCCTATAGTTTTTGGTCACCTGATGTGCAAAAATTTTTGAAGCAGAATATACTGATCTTGCATCAAATGAAGTTAATTCGTTTTGTTTTTTGGAATTAGAATTTCCAAACATTTCTGATGTTCCTGCTTGATAATATTTAATTTTTGGATTTAATTGTTTTATTATTTCAAGAACTTTTAACGAACCAATTGCATTTGTTTCAGCAGTATAAATTGGTAACTCAAATGATACTTTTACATGACTTTGTGCTGCTAAATTATAAATCTCATTTGGCTTGATTCTTTTAATTATTGAAAATAAATTTCCAAAATCATTGATATCGCCATAATGAACATTAAATTTATTATTTTTATGTAACAAGTGATCAATGTTTTCACTATTGAAATTAGAAACTTTTCTTTTAATTCCATGAACTTCATATTTTTTTGATAATAAAAACTCTGCTAAATACGAACCATCTTGTCCAGTTACACCAATTATTAATGCTTTTTTTATCTTTTTTTCTTTAATGACCATTCAACAACTCTTTTTAAGCCTTCATAAATCTTTATATTTGGCTTCCAATTAATTATTTTTTTTATTTTTACTATACTTATTGATTTATGATTGGCTACTCCATTATTATTTATTTCCAATTCACCTTCAAAATTTACTAGATTAGCTACCTTATGTAAAATTTGTTCCATTTTATAAGATCTACCATATCCAAGATTGATTACATTGCAGCCTTTAGTAGATTTTAATTGAGACAATTTAATTATAGCATTAACAGCATCGTCAATATGTAAAAAATCTCTAAGTTGTAAAAAATTACCATAAAATTTTATCTTTTTTTTCTTCTTTAATTTAGCTTGAATTATTTTTTCAATAATTGATGATACAAAATGATTATTTTCGGAAGTTATGTTTTCATTTCCGTATAAATTACTAATAACCAAACAAATAGATTTATAATTAAACTGTTTTTCATAATAAACACAATATTTTAAAAGATTGTATTTTGAATCTGAATACGAATT
This sequence comes from uncultured Alphaproteobacteria bacterium, assembly GCA_902522015.1. GTDB lineage: Bacteria > Pseudomonadota > Alphaproteobacteria > HIMB59 > CACPNW01. The sequence continues at coordinate 32,194 of CABYTX010000008.1, read as the reverse complement.
AGTAAATTTATTGTCCTGATAATCACTTAGTATTTTTTTCTCAATTTTATTTTTATTATAGAGTGCATATGATAACATACAGACAAATAATGATTTTGGAAAAAATAATTGAGAATTTTTTAAAATATTAAGATTAATAATATTGTTGTAATATGAAACATCAGCTTGATTTTTATTAACCCAATCAGCTGATTTATATAAAACAGCACAATGAAAAATAGCTGTAACATTATATTTTTCTTTAATTTTATTAAATTTATTTTCAATTGATTTATTTTTTAATAAATTAAGATTTTTTTTTGAGAAAGCAAAAATTTTATAATTAGAATACTGTTTAGATTTTCTAATTTTATTATATAGATTTTTACCTAGAAATCCATTTCCCCCAACTATAATAATTGCTTTCATTTATTTATTATTTTTGGTTTTGGACATGGAATAATAAGTTTACCACCTTTTTTTAAATAATTTTTATACTTATTAATAAAATACTCTTTAAAGTTCCATGCAAATATAAAATAATAATCCGGATCTTTTTTTAATTTCCTTTCATCAATAATTTCAATATTTGTAATCGGAGTATATTTTCCAATTTTTAATTTGTTTAATTCAATAATTTTTTTAATATGATTATTATTAATCCCAAAATAATTCATTAAAGTAGATGCTTTAACAGGCGCACCAACACCATAAATAGTTTTATTTTCATTTAATATTTTTTCTAAAATATTCAATAATTTGAATTTATTTTTTTCAATACTTTCTCTAAAATTTAAGTAAGTTGAGATTTGATTTATTTTATAATTTTTCTCTTTTGTTATTAATTTTTCAATAGTACTTTTATAAGTTTTTAATTTTGTATTTTTTAGTGCAGCATGAACTATAATTGAACCGCCATGAATTCTGTCAGTCTTACAGAATATTATTTTCATGTTATGAAAATCAAATAATTTTTTTAAAGAAATTAATGAATAAATACAACTATGCTCATGATAAAAGTGATCAAATTGATTATTTTTCAAAATTTCTAACGCATAAACAGCCTGGAATACAAAGACCGAATTCTTGTTCATTATATTTTTTAAGCCATAAATATAGTCATGTAAATCTGGTATATGATAAAAGGAAGCTGTCGAAGTAATTACGTCAGGTTTTTTTCTATTTTTAAAGTAGTGGGAATTTTTTTTATTCCAAAACTTTTTTACTATTTTGATACCTTTATTTTTTATAAGTATATTAGTTTTATTTGAGGGATCAAAGCCAATTACATTTATATTTTTTTTTTTAAAAAAATTTAATAATGACCCATCATTACATCCTATATCTAAAACCAATGAATTATTATTTAATTTGTACCTATTTATTATATCATTTGAAAATCTTTTAAAATGATCAAGAACAGGAATATTATAGCCAGATATATAATTTTGATTAGAAAATAATTCTACTTGAGATGGAAACTTATCTATTTGAATTAACCAACATTTTTTACAAACCAACATTTTTAGTGGATATAATTTAATTTTTTTAATATTCTTTTTTGAGGGAAAATAATTTCCATTAGGTTGGTTATTTAAATCTAAAAATTCTTTCAATTCTTTAGAATTGCAGCTCATACATTTTTTTCTGTAAGTCATGTTAAAATAGTAATATACTAGTAAAAAAGTCAAGCAAGATAAAAACCAAGATTTAATTTATGATAAATAAAAAAAAAAATATAAATGTTTTGATACTATGTCAATTATCTTACTATAAAGATTGGTTAGTTCCAAAAACATTACTTAAATTAGAACCTAAAATTCAAATTAAAGAATTAAAAAATATAAATTTATCAAGATATTTAAAATTTATTAATACTATTTGGTGGTTATTAAATATAAATAAATTTTTAAATGCCAATATAATTTTACTCGGCCCTTTTTTAAATCCATTTAATAGTTTTTTTTTGAGACTTATAAAAAAAATTAGAAAAAATAAATTAATTATTATTAATCATTCTTATGAAAATCCATCAATTATACACAAATACTCTTTATGGCCTTATAGTGATTTTTTTATTACTCCTTCAATATTTGAATCTGAAAAATACTTTAGACTTCCGTTTTGGTGGGAATACATTAAATTTGAAGATGATTTAAATACAAATAGAGCTAACAAAAGATTTGGTAGACTGATTGAGATATCTGAATTACTGAAAAGAAAAATCCCTTTTGAGAAGTGGTTAGCAAGAAAAAATAAACTAGTTATAATTGCAACTCACCTTGCTCACCCAAAAGATGTTTTAATTGAAAATATAAAATCTATTTTACCAATTGATGGTTACGGTCCTATTTTTGATAAGAAAATTAGTAATTATTATGATAGTCCTTTTCTTAAGGAAGAAATAATAAAACAGTATAGATATGACTTATCTTTTCACAATTCTTTTTTCCCTGGGTATATTGATGAAAAAATTGTTGAAGCTTATGCATCTGGTTGTATACCGATTTCAAATGTCGAAAATAATTATATGGTAGACATTAATAAAAATTCTTACATATATTTTAATCCTCCATTATCAAAAAATATTAATGAAATTTTAGAAAATAAAGAAAAATTAAAAGAAATTTATGAATCTCCACTTTTAAATTCAACTCCCAATTTAAATGAGTTAAAAACTTTTTTATTAAAAATACTCGATAGGTTTAGATCAAATTGAAAAAAAAAATATTAATAATATTACCTGATTTAAGAATTGGTGGGGCAGAAAAAAATTCAGTTTTAATTGCGAATGAATTAAGTGATAAGAATTTTGAAATAATTTTCGTTATTAAAAATAATATAAATGAATATGGTTCTTTACTTAATAAAAATATAAAAATATACAAATTACAGGTTGATAAACTTAGAAGTATTATATTTCCACTTAAATCAATTATATTAAAAGAAAAACCTCTATTAATTATATCTTCAATGTGGCCACTTACAAGCTTGACATTTATCAGTCTTTTATTGGCACGAGTAAAATCAAATTTATATTTTGTTGAACACGTTCCATTGTTCACTTCAAGAAAATATGAGACTAATTCATCAAAATTTTTTATGAAGTTATTGATTAATCTCACGTATCATTTTGCTAAAAAAATCATATGCGTATCTGAGGGTGTTAAGAATGAAATATTAAGAGAAACAAATATTAATAAAAATAAATTTGAAGTAATATATAACCCAATCTCAATAATTAATAGCTCAAAAATAATTAATAAAAATGATTGGAAAATCAAAACTTCAAAAAAATTACTTACTGTTGGATCATTAAAATATGCAAAGAATCATGAATTATTGATAAAAACTTTTAGTATTTTAAATTTAAAAATAAATTGTGAGCTTATAATAATTGGACAAGGTGAGTTATATCAAGATCTAAAAAAATTAATTACTAAATTAAATTTAAATTCAAGAATACAAATTATAAATTATCAAAATAATATTTCGTATTTTTATAATACTGCTGATTTATTTATATTGACATCAAGGTGGGAAGGTTTTGGAAATGTAATAGTAGAATCATTTATTTATGGTACACCTGTTGTAAGTTTAGATTGTCCATATGGTCCTTCTGAAATCATCACTGAAAATTTTCTTGGCAAACTTGTTTTTAATGATGATCCCATTAAAATTGCAGATTCAATATTAGATACTTTGGCAAAACCAGTACTAAAAAATAAAATAATAGATTACTCAAAGAAATATGATGCATCTATTCAAGTAAACAAATATTTAAAAGTTTTTAATGTTAATTAAAAAAAAATCTCTTTTTATAAGTTATGATGGATTATCTGATCCATTAGGTCAAAGTCAAATAATACCGTATGTTTTGCATTTATCAAAATATTCCAAAGAAATTCATATAATTAGCTTCGAAAAAAAAAATAGATTAATTGAATTAAAAAAAAAAATTGAAAATGATTTTGAGAATACATCTATAAAATGGCACAAATGTAAATTTACAAGTAGATTTGGTAAATTGGGTAAATCTTATGATTTAATTAAAATTACTTTTCTGACATTTTATCTAATTATAAAATTTAATATAAAAATAATTCATGGTCGCGGCTTAGTACCTGCATCAATAGGTTTATTTTATAAAAAATTTCTATTTTATAAAAAAATTGATTTATTATTTGATTGTAGGGGCTTATGGGCTGATGAAAGAATTGATAATGGTATTCTTAATAAACATAAATTTATTGATAAAATAATTTATAAAATATTAAAAATGATCGAAAAATCATGCATATTTAATTCAAATCATATTATTTTTTTAACGTATAAAGTGAAAAATGAGTTAGAAAAATTACATAAAAAAAAATTTGTTAATTCTACAATAATACCTTGTTGTGTTGATTATAATAAGTTTAATTATTATAAAAAAGAATATTTTAAAAAAGTTTTTATTAAAAAATTTAATATTCCAAGTAATAGTATTATATTCAATTATAATGGTTCTTTAACTGGGGTTTACTTATTCGAAGAAATGTTATCATTTTTTAAAAAAATAAATGAGAAAATTCCTAATTCTTTCTTTGTTATTGTTAGCCAAGATATAAATTCTGTATTAAAAATTTTAGATACAAAATATAAGAAATTATCAAAAAATATAATAATTAAAAATGTCAATCATTCGGATGTTCCTAATTATTTAAGTATTTCAAATTTTTCACTTGCTTTTATTAAAGAAACATATGCAAGATGCGCAATGTCACCAACTAAATTAGCAGAATCATTGGCAATGGGAGTACCTGTTATTTATAATGATAATATTGGTGATGTCACAAATATAGTCAAAGAATTAAATGCCGGTATAATTTTAGATTACAGAAATAATTCTGAAATTGAAAACTTTATAAAAAATTATAAGAAAATAAACTATTTGTATGGAGAAAAATTAGTTAATAAATCTAAAAAATTATTTGATATATCTATAGCTAATAAAAAATATTTAAAAATTTATAAAAATTTGGATTAGAAATAATATGTTTTTTTCAATAGTAATACCAGTCTATAATGAGCAAGATAATATCACTATCTTATTAAATGAAATAAATCTTTCATTAGTAAATTATAAAAATAATTATGAAATTATTATTGTTGATGATTGTAGTACAGATAATACAAAACAAGTCTTAAAAAATATAAAAATATCTAACATTAAACTAATTCAAAATTTAAAAAATAAAGGGCAGAGCTTTAGTATTAGAATTGGTATTGAGAACTCAAAGTATAATACTATTGTAACAATTGATGGGGATTTGCAAAATAATCCAGCAGATATACCTAAAATGTTATTATTATATGAAGAAAATGATTTTAAATTAATTGGAGGAATTAGAGCAAAAAGAAAAGATAGTTTGGTAAAAGTTTTTTCATCTTATCTTGCAAATTTAATTAGAAAGTCTATTCTCAACGATGGTTGTATTGATACAGGTTGTTCACTTAAAATTTTTGACAAAGAAATATTTCTAACTTTCCCTTTTTTTGACGGTATTCATAGATTTCTGCCAGCTCTTTTTAGTGGGTTTGGATATAAAACTTTTTTTATAGATGTTGACCATAGAAAAAGATACAAAGGTATTTCTAAATATGGAACTTTTAGAAGACTAATTTGGGGAATAAGAGACATAAATAAAGTTTTAAAAATAATAAAAAATAAATAACGTGTTTGATTTTGTAATTAATCTTAGTAAAACTGAATTAGTTTTTTTGATTATTGGTTTTACTGGTCAAGGTCTTTTTGCATCAAGATTTATAGTACAATGGGTATATTCTGAAACAAAGGGAGTCAGTTCAATTCCAATAATTTTCTGGTATCTAAGTATATTTGGGGGAATAGGACTTCTTACTTATGCAATATTTAGGAAGGATCCTGTAATAATTTCAGGTCAATTATTCGGTATATTTATTTATTTAAGAAATTTGATATTAATTTATAAGAAGAATAATGAAAAGAGTTGAAAATTATATACATGGTAAAAGTCAATCTTCATCTAATAATTTTCTAGATGTTAATGATCCTTCAACAAGTGAAAAGTGTGCTGAAGTTGTTTTATCTAACAAAAATGACTTCAATGCAGCTGTAATTAGTTCTAAAAAAGCTTACTTAGAATGGTCAAATTTCACACCTTTAAAAAGATCAAGAATATTATCAAAATACAAAGAATTAATTGAAAAAAATATTGAAACTCTTGCAAAAATTATTTCTATAGAGCATGGAAAAACTTTAGATGATGCTAAGGGTTCTGTAATTAGAGGATTAGAAGTTGTCGAGTTTTCTTGTGGCATACCTCATTTGTTAAAAGGGGAATTTTCACAAAATGTTGGAAATGCTATTGATTCTTGGTCTATTAGACAGCCTTTAGGAATTACTGCTGGGATTACACCTTTTAATTTTCCGGCAATGGTACCTATGTGGATGTATCCTATATCTATAGCATGTGGAAATTCATTTATTTTAAAACCTTCGGAAAAAGATCCATCATGCAGTATATTATTAGCACAACTGTTTTCTGAAGCTGGTCTGCCTGATGGAGTATTTAATGTAGTTCAGGGAGATAAAGATATTGTAAATTTGATATTAAATTCAGATGAAATATCATCAGTGAGTTTTGTTGGATCGACTCCAGTTGCAAAATATATATATGAAACTTCTGCAAAAAATGGAAAAAGAGTTCAAGCATTAGGAGGTGCTAAAAATCATTTGGTCGTGATGCCGGATGCAAATATTGACCAAGCTGTTGATGGTATTATGGGTGCAGCATATGGATCTGCCGGTGAAAGATGTATGGCAGTATCTGTTGCAGTAGCGGTTGGTGATATTGCAGACAAGTTAGTTGAAAATATTAGTAATAAAGCTGAATCTCTAATTGTGGCTCCGTGGACTGATAGTTCCTCTCAAATGGGTCCAGTAATATCAAAAGAACATAAAGATAAAATTGAAAATTATATAACTTCTGGTGTTGAGGAAGGTGCGAAACTTGTTTTGGATGGAAGAAATTTTAAAATTCAAGGATACGAAAATGGTTATTTTGTAGGACCAACATTATTTGATGAAGTAAATAAAGACATGAAAATTTATAAAGAAGAAATATTTGGACCAGTATTGTCAGTAGTAAGGGCTCGTAATTATGATGAGGCTCTTAATTTAGTGAATGACCATGCATTTGGTAATGGAACTAGTATTTACACATCAGATGGAGAAATTTCTAGACATTTTACAACTAATTGCAAAATTGGAATGGTTGGTGTTAATGTTCCTATTCCTGTACCAATGGCTTTTCACAGTTTTGGAGGCTGGAAACAATCTTTATTTGGTGATCATTCAATGCATGGCACTGAAGGAGTAAGATTTTATACTAAATTAAAAACAGTAACTTCAAGATGGCCGAAAAGTATTCAAAAAGGTCCTGAATTTAAAATGCCAACAAATTAATTAATGAATATATTAATCACTGGAGTAGCGGGTTTTATTGGCTATCATATAGCTAAAAAAATTTTAAAGAATAACAATAAAGTTATTGGGATAGATAATATAAATGACTACTATGATGTAAATTTAAAAAAAAACAGAATAAAAGAATTAAAAAAAAATAAAAAATTTTTTTTTTATAAAGTTGATATAATTCAATATAAAAAATTAAATAGTATTATTAAGAATAATCAAATTAAAATAATAATCCATTTAGCAGCACAGGCCGGTGTTAGATATTCAATCAAAAATCCACAAACTTATTTTAAAAGTAATTTAGAAGGATTTTTTAATATATTAGAAACCTCAAGATATAATAAAATAAAGCATCTAATTTATGCATCTACTAGCTCAGTTTATGGGGATACTAAAAAATTTCCATTAAGTGAAACTGAATCAACTGATCGTCCCCTTTCATTTTACGCTGCAACAAAAAAATCTAATGAAATTATGGCTCACTCATATTCATATATTTATAAATTACCATGTACTGGTGTTAGGTTTTTTACAGTTTATGGACCTTTTGGAAGACCCGATATGGCATTATTTAAATTTACAAAAAACATTATAAAAAATAATCCAATTGAACTTTATAATAAAGGAAATCATCTTAGAGATTTTACGTATATCGATGATATAGTTGATGGTATTTATTCTCTAATTAATAAACAATCTAAAAAAACTATACCATATGAAATTTTTAATATTGGTAATGGAACTCCAAAAAAACTATTAGATTATTTGAAATATATTGAGAAAAATCTAAACAAGAAATCTAAAATTAAAAGATTACCTTTACAAGTTGGAGATATTTTAAAAACACATTCAAATATAAATAAGTTAAAAAAATATACTGGATATAATCCAAAAACAAACATAGATAATGGAATAAAAAAATTTATAGAATGGTTTAAGGATTATTATAAAGTTAACTAAATATTTTCTAATGCCTTAATTAGTTTTTCACTATCTTCAATATTATTATAATGTGTCATGCTTAATCTAACTACACCATCATTAGTGTCTATACCTAAATATTTTAAACATCTCCATGCATAAAAATTATCATTTCTTGTAGCAATTTTAAATTTGTGTAAAGTATGAGAAATTTCTTTTGATGTTTTTTTATTTGAATAAAAAGAAATTGTAGGTGCACGATTTTTATTGATGATTCTTTTTTTCCCTATTAAATTTAAATCTTCTCTCTTATCTAAATAATCTAAAATAGGATTTGCTATATACTCTTCGTGAAGAGAGATAAGGTCATTAATTTTATCAATTTTATCCAAAATACTTATATTCTTATTATCAAAATGATGACTATATAAATTTTCAAAATACTCATATATTCCAATTAATGAAACTAATTCTTCATGATTAGGTCCACCAGGATTAATTGTATAAGGATATTGCCCTTTTAAGAATTCATGATTTTGATTTGGTAAGTTTTTAAGAATTTCTTCTTTTCCATATAATAGTGCCAAATGTGGACCATATGTTTTGTATAAACTAAAAGTATAAAAATCTACTCCTAATTCTTTAACGTTAGGAAAGCCATGTGGGGCATATGAAACACCATCACCTATAACGATTATATCGTTATTGTGAGCTAAATCACATATTTCCTTTAAATTATTCACAGACCCAACAATATTAGAGCAATGGGTAACTGCTAAAATTTTTGTTTTCGAATTTATTAATTTTTTTAAATCTGCTATTTTTAACTCATGATCATTTGAATCAAATTTCCATTCAATTATTTTTGCTCCATAGTCTTTTAATCTTCTCCATGGACTAATATTAGCTTCATGATCTTGGTTAGTAACAATAACTTCATCGCCTTTATTAATATTGTGCTTCAAAGCATTGGATAATACATATAAGTTAATTGAAGTAGATCCTCCTATTAGAATTTCATTACTTTTTGCATTTATCATTTTTGCAAATAAGTGTGTTGCCTTATCCATATTTTCACCTGCAATTTTTGACATTGGATATTCAGCATAAGGTTGCACTTTAGTAGATGTCATAAATTCAGTTAATTTATCAATTACATTTTTTGGAACATAACTTCCTCCTGCATTTTCAAAAAAAGACCAGTCTTTAGAGAGAGGATCCTTGAATGCCGGAAACTGTGATCTTACATAATCTATATCGAGTTTAATATTTTCTAGTGTCAATTTTTCCTCTTATTGTGTATTCTTTTATTCTAATATAGAAAAAAATAAATGTATAATTGATTTAAATATATTTTTCAAAATGATTGATAAACGTAAATTTTATATAAATGGTGCTTGGATTAACCCAATTATAAAGAATGATTTTGAGGTCATTAATCCCTCTAGTGAACAACCGTATGCTTTTATTTCCTTAGGTTCTAAAGAGGATGTAGATCTGGCAGTAAATGTAGCAAAAAAAGCATTCATTACATGGAGTCAGGTTGATAAAAAAGAAAAAATTAGTTTACTGGAAAATTTGCTTAAGATTTATAAAAGTAGATGGGATGAAATAACGCAAACAATGTCAGAGGAAATGGGAGCACCATTAGATTGGTCGTCATCAGCCCAAACTTCTTCAGGTGCAGATCATATTAATGATTTCATTTTGAGATTAAAAAATTTTGAATTTGAAAAAAGATTTAATAAAAATTCTAATAATTATATTGTTTATGAACCGATTGGAGTATGTGGTCTTATTACACCATGGAATTGGCCTATCAATCAAATCACATTAAAGGTAATACCTGCGCTAGCAACTGGCTGTACTATGATATTAAAACCTTCAGAAATCGCACCCATTTCAGGGATCATTTTTGCAGAAATAATTCATGAGGCAGGATTTCCTCCAGGTGTTTTTAATTTAGTAAATGGTGATGGAGATGGCGTAGGTACAGATTTATCTTCACATCAGGATATTGATATGATTTCCTTTACCGGATCAACAAGAGCAGGAAAACTTATTTCAAAAAATGCTGCCGAAACTATTAAAAGAGTATGTTTAGAGCTAGGAGGTAAAGGTGGTAATATTGTTTTTGCTGATTCACATCCAGAAGCAGTAAGAGAAGGTGTTAGGAATATTATGAGTAATTCTGGTCAATCTTGTGATGCACCAACAAGAATGCTAGTTGAAAAATCAATCTATAAAAGAGCGGTAGAGGAGGCGGCTGATGAAGCAAATAAAATCAAAGTTGATATTGCTTCAAAGAATGGAAATCATATCGGTCCAGTTATTTCTAAAACACAATATGATAAAATTATTGATCTAATTAATAGTGGTATAAATGAGGGAGCTACTCTCGTGGCTGGAGGTCCTGAAAAACCAAATGGCCTTGAAAAGGGTTATTTTGTTAAGCCAACGATCTTCACAGATGTAACAAATAATATGAGAATTGCAAAAGAAGAGATTTTTGGACCAGTATTATCTATAATTCCATTTGAGGATGAAGATGAAGCTATATCAATTGTTAACGATACATCCTATGGTCTAGGAAACTACGTTCAAACTCAAGATAAAGAAAAGTCTAAAAGAGTTGCAAGAAAATTTAGATCTGGAGGTGTCTATATAAATGGAAATAGTGCAGAACCAGGAACTCCATTTGGTGGTTATAGACAATCTGGTAATGGAAGAGAGGGTGGCGATTGGGGTTTAGAAGAATATTTAGAAATTAAAACTATCTGCGGATGGGAATGATCTAAACTTTAATATTATTAAAATAATTTAATCTTCCTATTATTTCATCTCTTTCAATATAATATCCTTGAAGATGTCTATTTCCAGAATTTGGATCAAATTCAGTCCTCCCATGTAATACTCTTCTGTTGTTAAAACAAAATATATCACCTGCCTCTAATCTAAAATCAATTTTAAATTTTTTGTTTTGAAGTAATGATGCAAAATATTGATAGGCATCATAAAATTTTTTCATTTTTTTTGGATCAACATCAACCGCTCCCATTGCAGCCATACTAAATCTAATATCATTGAAATCATTATCTTTTGTAATTGTTATTATTGGTGAATGAAGAATTCTGACAGCTTTCTGAGTATAATCAGTATCTTTGAATTTAACGTGAGTTTTTGTTAAAATATTAAAAATATCTTTTTCATTTTTTTTTAAATAATTTGCAACTGCAAAACCATCAACAACAGATGATAAGCCACCATTAGCTTCATTTACTAAGCAATGAAGAAACTGGTAACCTGGAGCATATTCAAAATAAGGTAAGTCGGTATGATTTCTTAATGCATCTGCTGTATAAGCAGTGTTATTTGGTTTTGAAATATTAATTACCTCAAATGGTGTACCAAAAAATGTTTCTCTGTGATGGCTTATTCTATTTAATATTTTGAATGCAGATTTTTTTCTAGTTGGTGCATTTTTGATTAATGCAAAACCATAAGTATGAAGTAAATTTAGCCATTTACTTAAATGTTTATCATTTATTATTACACTATTATGATCAATAATAATTTTCTTTAAATTTTTTTTTAATTTATGATCCCAAAAAACATAAGGTGATTTATATTTTCGTTTATTTATTTCGGTATAACAATGATCTCTTAACCATTTTAAATTGAATTTACTCGTATGATTACCTTCACTCCAATCAATATTGAGTTTATTTTTTTCAATTTTATATTTTTTAGGAAATATATTTTTACTAACAGTTAAAATGTTAAATACTCTCATATTTGCAGTAGGATGTATTGCTGTTGGACAATTATCTCTTAACCACATAAAATGAAATTTGCTTTCAAAATTATCTTTCCACAAAATACTTAAATGATCTTTCTTTTTTTCTAATTTTTTTACATAATATTTACTAATCATTTTGAAATATTTATATCTGAATAAATTATCTTAGTATATTTAATTAATTAATGAAATCGAAAAATAATAATCTCTTGGGAATTTCTTTCATGTTGTTGTCCATGTTTTGTCTAAGTATAAATGATATCACTTATAAATATTTAAGCTTTCATTTTCCTGTATGGGAATCAATATTTTTCCGAGCACTAAGTGGAAGTATTATTGCAACTTTCTTAGCAATGTATTTTGGCTTTGATAAATTAAAAACTAAAAAACCAGTTGGACATGCTATCCGAGCCCTTTCTGCTTCTGCTTGTGTTGTATTCTATATTTACGGAATTAATCATTTGATGTTATCTGAAAACATTGCTATTGCACATTCTGCTCCCATTATTGCTGCTTTTCTTGCTGTACCGATACTTGGTGAAAGAATTGGGATTTTTAGAACAACTGCAATATTGATTGGTTTTATTGGTGTTTTAATTATTGTTAAGCCTGGTACTGACTTGTTCAAATTAGAAACACTCTATCCTCTAATATCTGCAGCTTTTATGGCTTCTGTTTATTTATCAACTAGATCAGTAATGAGTACTGATTCTAGTGTTGCAATTGTTTTTTATTACTCTTTTGCATTATTAATTACGTCAATAATATTTTTCCCTAATAATTTTATTATGCCAAATGGAATTCAATTAATTTTTGCTATGAGTTTAGGTGTTATGGGATCACTAGGACATTTATTTATGTCTCAAGCAGCTAAATACGCAGATGTTGCTATTACTTCACCTTTTGAATATTCTTCTTTTATATTTGTAGGAATTATGGGATATTTAATTTATTCTGAGGTTCCAACTTTAAGTATTTATTTAGGGGGAATAATAATTATTAGTACTGGAATTTTTATAGCTTACAGAGAAAGAAAAAATAGCTAAATTAAAAAATTATTTCTTTTAAATTTTTTTTCTTATATTTTTGATTTCTTATTTTATTTAAAATATTTTTTTTACCTCCACACATTAAAAATTTATTATCAATATCTTCGTCTTTTAAAGGGTTATTTTTCCCTCCTTTAATATGCGATATTTTTTCAATCAATATACTTCCATCACTCATTATTACTTTAATTATATCAGGATACTTAGGATCATAATCTTCAAAATTATTTGGCACTTTGTATGTGACTAGTTTAATCTTTCTAGTCAATTTTAAACTTTTTTTATTTTTAGAAATATTTAAACTACTTAAATCAAATTTACCATTAATGAGAGCAGTTGCTAAACAATAACTCAATGAAAATCTTGCTTCAGTAGAATTTTTAGGTATATGAAATTTTGATACTCTGAACCAAGGTTCTGGAAACTCAATTGTAATAGATTTAATATTTTTTTTTATAAAAATTTTTTTATTTAAAATTAATCCACCTTGTATTACTCTTTGTGAATAACTACAAACTGGCCAAAACTTAATGAAATTTGGAAATTTATTTATTGCATTTCCTAAATCTGATCTTTTAAAATTATTATTTAGTTTTTGAGAAAATTTACTACCATACAATTCAATAAATCCTCTTTCAATATTCCAAATATCTTGATTAGCTGTCCCTCCATTTTTCGCAAGTAAGGCTGACTGTACCCCTGCTTGAGAAGCAAACCCTACATGAAAAGCTTTTATATCTGTGCCGAATTGCTGTTTTAAACCAGATGAAAAACTGGTTGCAATAGAAATTGCATTTGCCATTTGATCTGCATTTAATTTTAACACCCTAGATACTGCTGCAGCAGTTCCAATCACGCCTATTGTATTTGCTGAATGCCATCCTTTATAGTAATGATCATAGCTCAGTGCTTGTCCTAATTTTATTATTAATTCATATCCTACTAACCATCCCTGATATGTTTCCTCAATTGAGATGTTTTTCATTTGGGCAATAGATATAAGAGCTGAAAAAATTGGTGCACTAGGATGAGATCCTGCAACGTATTCATAATCATCAAAGTCTATAGACGCTGATCTGACTCCATGCAAAAAACATGCTGCAGAAATAGATAATTTTTTTCCTCCTCCGAATATCTTAATGTTTTTTGAATTATTATTTTCTAAACAGTATTTTAAGGCAACCTTTGATTGTTTTTCTTTAACACCTGATAATATGCAAGCTAGGGTATCTATGAACGCATTTTCTACTCTTTTATAAGTTACCTTATTCATATTAATTTTTTTTTGTGATGCCCAATTACAAAATTTTTTATGAAAACTCATTTTTTATATTTTGCAATCATTGTAATTTCTTGTTTTTCATTAAGAATTCTTCCAATAATTTCATCATCTCGATTTTCACCAATTTCTACAAAGAAATTATTGTTATATACAAGAGGTGCTGTAGCTTTATATTCAAAAGAATTGAACTCAATCTCGTTTTTTTTTGCAAGATTTAAAAGATAAGTTGCTTGAAGAGGTGCATGGACTAATAATCCCGTATGGCCCTCATAATTTTTTGTATAATCATTATCATAATGAATCTTATGTCCATTAAAAGTTAAAGCAGAATATCTAAATAACAAAGTTGATGAACTAAAAATTTCTACTTTATCAATTAATTTTAATTCATCTTTTATTTTAGGAGTAATGGAAATTTTATTTATTTTTTCTCTATAAACAGCAGTTTGATTTTCTGATATTATTAATTTATTTTTATTTAAATATTCATGATTAATATTAACAAAACATAGATTGCCTGATCTACCTTCTTTAAATTCAATACTAGAAATTGTTGAATTTTTTTTAATTTCAGATCCAATTTCAAATTCATCAAATATTTTTATTTTACCACCAGCCCACATTCTAATTTTATAAGGTAACTTAGGTAAGAAGATTCCTAATTTTGTATTTCCATCTTTATCTAAATCATTTGTTGAAGCCGCATCTGGGCATAAACATAAAAAAATTCCCTCAGGCACAGTTTGACCACTTAAACAGTTTTGATCGATTGTTTTTTTTAAATGATCAACTAATCGAGGAGTAATAATATCACATCTTGAAATTTTTTTTCCAATCCAATCTTTGTAATTATTCATATTTAATTTACTCGAGTTTACTTATAAATTAATTATTAGTATAATTTATATTTTTAAAAAATGAAAAAAACATTTGACTATATAATAGCAGGAGGAGGTTCTGCTGGCTGTACATTAGCCTCAAGATTATCTGAAAATAAAGATATAAAGGTATTACTAATAGAAGCAGGGGGGTCAGGAAAAAGTTTATTCACTCAAATGCCTGGTGGTAACGGATACATTTTTGGAAATCCTAAATTTGATTGGGGTTTTGAGTCAATACCTCAACCTTCTTTAAATAATAGAAAAATTTTATACCCTAGAGGTAAAGGACTAGGAGGATCTTCTCTTTTAAACGGTATGATTTACATGAGGGGTGCTCCAGGTGATTTTAATAGGTGGAGACAAAAGGGCTTAGAGGGTTGGTCATATAATGATGTATTACCATATTTCAAAAGATCTGCTTCAGCTTTTCATAGAGAAAAAAATGAATATCACTCACACTCAGGTCCTTTAAAACTTACACCAGCTGGTAATTATAATTCTATCGATAAAGCATTTATTGATGCATGTGTTGAAGCTGGGGAAGAAATTAATAATGATTTTTACAATGGCAATCTAAATGGAGTAGGCCGATATGATGTTAAAGTATGGAACGGTAAAAGACAGTCATCTGCAGAAGCTTATTTGAAATTTAAACCTAGTAACTTAACAATTTATAAAAATACATCTGTAATAAAAATTTTAATTGAGAAAAATAAAGCTAAAGGATTACTTTTATCAAATGGTGAAGTTTATGCATCATCAGAGATAATATTATCTTTAGGAGCATTCGGTAGTCCCAAATGTTTAATGTTGTCAGGAATTGGTCCAGAAGAACATTTAAAAGAAAAAAATATAGAATTATTAATTAACTTACCAGGAGTAGGTGAAAACCTTCACGATCATCCTGTTATGCCAATGAATTGGGCTTTTCAAAACAACAATTTAAGTTTCTCTAAATATCAAAGGATCGATAGAGCTATTATTGTGGGATTAAAATATATTTTATTTAAACAAGGATTAGCCGCAGCTCCTTTTTGGTCAACAAATCTATTTCATGCAATAAGAGAAAAAGATATGCCTGAAATACAAGTTTTCATGACACCAATGTGTTTTAAAGAAGAAAAAGATAACTGGTCTATCAGTTTAGATAATTTATTAAATTTTGGTTCATTATTTTTTTCCAGAGGTAAAAAAGCTTTTCCAGGATTACACTTTCAAATTAATTTATTAAGACCAAAGAGCACTGGAAGTGTAAAACTTAAAACCTCAAATCCTAATGATGAACTTAATATAAATCCAAATTGGTTCATCGATCCATCTGATATGGAAGATATGATAGAGGGGATGAAACATACAAGAGAAGTATTATCAAAACCCAGTTTAGCTAAAATTGTTTCGGAAGAATTACTTCCAGGAAAAAAAATCAATAGTGATCAAGATCTAAAAGAGTCAGTTCGAAATCATGTACAAACCGGTCATCATCCTGCATCTACTTGCGCTATGGGTTCAAGTAATAACAAAATGGCTGTACTTGATAATCAGCTTAAAGTTAGGGGAGTAGACAATCTAAGAGTAGTAGATGCTTCTTCTTTCCCAGATATGATAAGTGGAAATATAAATGCATCTGTAATTATGTTAGCAGAAAAAGCATCAGATATGATACTAAAAAATTAATTAATCACAAATAAGTTGACCAATGAAAATATTTAAGTTTAAATAAATTATGTCCAAAATTCAAACCTACAAATTTTATGCAGGAAATAGATGGCATGAACCTTCTTCTGAAAAATATTTTGAAAGTGAGGATCCATCTATAGGAAAAGTATGGGCAAAGGTCCCTGATTGCAATAAAAAAGATATTAATCTTGCAGTATCATCTGCTAAACATGCTTATTATGATGGTCCTTATGGTAAAATGCATCCAGCAGAAAGAGGGAGAACATTAACTAGAATTGGAGATATTATTGCTAAAAATGCAGAACATATTGGAAAAATAGAAACTAAAGACAACGGCAAACTTCCAAAAAATATCACTCCTTCTTTAACAAGCTGGCAGACTGAGAGTTTTTATTATTATGCAGGCATGTGTGACAAGTATGAAGGTAGATTGATACCTTCAGAAGTTCCCAATATGCATAATTATTTAAAATGGGAACCATTTGGAGTTGTTGCACTTATTCTTCCTTGGAACTCACCAATTGGAACATTAATCTGGAAATTAGCGCCAGCAATAGCAGCAGGCAATACAGTTGTAATTAAACCTTCAGAAAGAGCATCATGCTCTACATTAGAGTTAATGAAAATTTTAGAAGAAGCTGATCTTCCAGAAGGTTTAATTAATGTTGTTACTGGTTTTGGTCCTACCACTGGCGCACCTCTTATTGAACACCAAGATGTTAGAATGATAAGTTTTACAGGTGGAACAAAAGGGGGGAGTGCAGCTAGTTTATGTGCATCCAAAAATGTTAAACCTATTATAATGGAGTTAGGAGGCAAATCACCACAAATTATATTTAAAGATGCTGATTTAACTTTATCAGTTAATGGAGTTGTTTCAGGAATTTTTCCAGTTTCAGGTCATAGCTGTATTTCAGGATCAAGAATATTAGTGCATAAAGATATAAAAGATAAATTTACTCAAAATTTATTAGAAGTTGTTAAAAAAGCTAAAGTTGGTCACCCAAATGATACAGCAACACAAATAGGACCTATAGCAAATAAAGAGCAATATGATTTTATTTTATCTAAGATAGAAGCGGCTGAAAAAAGAGGTTTAAAATTATTAATTGATGGAAGGAAAGAACAAAAATCTGAAGGGTACTATATTGGACCAACTATTTTTGATAATGTTCCAAATGAAGATGATTTAGCTCAAAATGAAGTATTTGGACCTGTCGCCTCAATACAATCTTGGGAAAATGAAGATGAAGTAATTAAAATTGCAAACGATACTATTTATGGACTTGCAGCAGGTATTTGGACTAAGGATACTAATAAAGCTATACGTTTAGCAGATAAGATAGAAGCTGGAACTGTTTATATTAATAACTATTTTAATGCTTCCACTCAATCTCCAGTTGGAGGTTTTAAGCAATCAGGATACGGTCGTGAAAATGGATGGGAGGGAATGCAAAGTTACATGCAGACTAAATCTACATGGTTAGCTACCAATCCATCTCAACCAAACCCATTTTAAGAAGTAATTATTCTTTCCAGTTTGGCTCTCTTTTTTCTAAAAAAGCTTCAATACCTTCCTTGGAATCATCATGTAACATATTTTCTGTCATTACATTTGAAGTAAAAGTATATGCGTCTTCTAAATTCATATCTTTTTGTTTGTAAAAAGCTTCTTTACCAATTTTAATAGTATTAGAAGATTTAGACGATATTTTTTTTGCAATTTGAAATACATTTTCTTTTAAACTATCTTCTTCAAAGATATCATTTATCAAACCAATCCTTAATGCTTTATTTGCATCTATAAGATCTCCAGTGAGAAGCATTTCCATAGCTTGCTTTTTACCTACAGTTCTTGATAATGGAACCATTGGTGTAGAACAAAATAATCCAATATTAACACCAGGAGTTGCATATTTTGCTCTGCTACTTGAGTAAGCTAAATCACAGCTAGAAATTAACTGACAGCCTGCTGCAGTAGCAATACCATCAACCATAGCTATAACTGGTTTATTATTTTTATTAATTTTCAGCATAAGTTGAGAACACATTTGAAATATTTTTTTAAAATAGCTTTCACCTTTGTCATTTTGCAATCTTTGTGAATTTAAATCTTTTAAATTATGTCCTGCACAAAAAATATTACCTTTTGATGATAAAATAATTACTTTTACTTCATTATCTTTATCAGCAATATCTAGCGCTGATGTTAATTCATTGATCATGTTTTCGCCTAAAGTATTTTGATTTTTCTGGTCATTAAGAATAATATTAAAAATATTATTATTTTTTTCGTTTAATATTAGATTAAAATTCATTTAATTGATTTGAATTTCAACATCTTTAGATAGTGAATTAGCGATAAAACAATACTTATGTGATCTCTCTTTCATCTTTTTCATTTCTTCATCAGAAATATTAAAATTACCTTCAAATACTATAGCTGGATTAAGCTCTATTTTGTTAACGTACATTCTTCCCTCTGCATTTTTTCCTAAATACGAAATTGCTTTATCTTTGTAATTAATAACTGGCCATTTCATTTTTGCAGCTAAAGCTAAAAACGTCATCATAAAACAACTACTTACAGCTGCAGCTAGTTTTTGCTCTGGATTAATATTAGTTTCGCTTCCTCCATAATCTGGAGATGATCCCGCATCAATAGATACATTTTCGTTAAGCATTACTGTGTGATCAGTTAAGTATTTTCCGAATTCGAGTTTTTGATCTCCTAATTCCCACTTTAATTCAATTGAATGACTCATTTTAAGAATAATTAAAAGGTAGTGAGCATACTTTACCTTTTCTTTCAATATTGTCTGGCGTTAATACGATAACATTCTGCCCATCATTCCAATAATCTCTATCAACCATTGATAGCCCAATATTTGTTTTTAAAAATGGCGAATAAATACCAGAGGTGATATTACCAATTTGAAATCTATTTTTTGAGTATACAGGAAAAGGTATTGTGCACGTAGGAGTCGGGGACCCATCAAAAGTAATTCCTTTTATTTTTTTTTCTATCCCATTATTTAATATTTTTTTTAGTGCATTTTTTCCAATGAAATCATGAGATAAATTTTTACAATAATTATCAAATCCACATTCAATTGGATTGTTTTCTAAAGTAAATTCATTACCATAGGATAATAAACCGCCTTCTATTCTATCAATTAAATTTGGACATCCAGGTGAAATATTAAAATCTTTTCCTGCTTCCCAAATAGTTTCCCAAAGTTTTCTTCCTAAACTAAAACCTTTAAGATAAATCTCAAAACCATCTTGTTTGCTATATCCTGATCTTGCAATTATCTGCTTTGTTCCTTCAAATTCAAAAAAAGAAAAATGAAAAAATTTTAATTTTTTAATTTTTTCACCAAATATTGATGACATTAATTCTTCAGATTTTGGACCTTGAATTGCTAGGGGGTAAATATCTGGCTCTATAATATCAACTTTAAAATTTCTTCCTACGGCCAAACCTTTTGCCCAAAGAAGAACATCTGAGTCGGCAACTGATAGCCAATATTTATTTTCACTTAATTTTAAAAGCACAGGATCATTTATCATCCCTGCATTTTCATCAATCATTGGATAATAGTAACATTTACCAATAGGCATATCTTTTATTGATCTTGGAGACATGAGTTGTATTAATTTTGCAGCATCTTCTCCTATTATTTGAACCTGACGTTGACATGAAACATCCCAAATTTGAGTATTTTTAGATAAGTGCCAATAATCTTCTTCCACTGTTGCTTTATATGATTTTGGAAGAAGCATATGATTAACTACAGTAAAACCACTTACACCAGCCTCAATTACTTTCTCTGTATAGGGAGTTCTCCTAATACGTCTAGACATGTTTAATCCTGAATTACTCATTTATTTAGACCACCAAATTGAGTATCCGTTTGGAGAAATAATCAAAGGTATGTGATATTTTTTAAGAGGATCTTTCATTTTAAATTTAACATTTATTGAATTAATTATTTCACTAGTATTTCTAAAATATTTACCAGAATTAATTATCATTTCATAATCACTTTCACAATCTTCTTTAGTTAATTCAAATTCTTTAAGCATTCTTCCAGAACTATCTGTTTTATCTTCTAGAAATATAACTTTGTTATTATTATTTACTTTATAAATAACAATTTCTACATCACTTGCATGTGTACCATCTATTGAGTTTAGTAAATGTGTAGAAAAAATTGCCATAACCTACTCTATAGATGCTTTATCTCTTTTATCACTAACTGCAGCAACTATTGGACTTATAACACCTTTAGCCTTAACATTTACACATGCGGTTTTACCACTTTCTAACGCTCTTTTTAAAGCAGGGCCTAAATCTTCCCTTTTAGTTACTAATTCTCCATGCCCTCCAAAACCTTCAAAAATTGAATGAAAAGGAATATCTCTAAAATCAGTTGCAAAGTGTTTCCCACTATCAAATAACCTCTCTTGTTGTTGAGAAATACAGTCAAGACCTCCATTATTATCTATTACAACAACAATAGGTTTTTTTTCTTGAAATGCAGCTTCAATTGACAATCCGCCTGATAAAAATGCACCATCTCCACTTATTAAAACAACATTAGATTTAGGATTAAGATTTTTCGCTGATACTGCAAAAGGAACTCCAACACCTAACATACTGAAAGTGCCTGGATGTAAAATTCCTCCAAGTTTTTTACCTTTTGATCCAGCAATATTAATTGCAATCTCGGACCAGAAATGCGTGTTACCACCATCAATAACTAACCAATCATTTTCAGTTAATACTTCTTGAACATCTAAAGCTAATTGAAGAGGATGAATTTTTCCACCATTTTTTTTGGTCTCTTCAGTTTCTTTATTTAAGTCATCTAATGTTTTATTGATCCAATTTTTTTTCTCTTTTTTATTCTTATTGAACCATTCATTGTTTAATTTCCATTTACTGTTTTTCTTTAAATCTATGAGTTTATCCAAAAAAACTCCAGGATCACAAAGTAAGTTAATATCTGCAGCTCTATTTAATTCTATTTCTTCATGCGATCCATTAATACAAACAAGCTTAGTGCTTTTTGGAAAAAGTGGAGGATTGCCAAAATTCATTTGATTATCAAGACGTGCACCAATCATAAGAACTAAATCTGATTCATGAAGAGCCATTTTTGATGGAGGATATTGATGAATATCTGCCAGGCCCATGTATGTGTCTGCTTCTTCACCTAAAAGCTTTTGATGGTATGGTATATTAAATATTGGAATATTTAATTCAAAGCCAGCTTGCTCTAATTTTTTTTCTGCACTAGACCACCAAACACCATGCCCTCCGATAAAAACAGGTTTTTGTGAATTAATTGCCAGATCAAATATTTCATTTAAACTCTCAGGATCGGGCCAAGCTTTTGCTAGAGGTTTCTTTTGATGAGTAAAAGGTCTTTCTTCTAAACCTGCATCATCTGCAAATGATGAAAACATTATATCTACTGGTACACTTAAATGTACTGCGCCAGGATAGCCATTTGTTGCAATTCTATATGCTTTATCTATGAACTCTCTTATTCTATTGCCATCTGTTATACTTGCACTGTATTTTGTTAACGGTGCTGCAATAGATACATCATCTATTTCCTTAAAACCTCCTGCTCCTTGTCTTTTTAAGCTACTTGATCCAGTTATAAAAATAACAGGTGATCTTTCACCCCATGCTTCCATCATTGAAGGCACTGCATTTGCAAAACCTTCTGGCCCTACAATACAAACTGATGGTTTTCTTGATATCCTAGTATGACCATCAGCTAAATGACCAGCAATTTGTTCATGAGGACAATTAATTACATTAATTTGACACTCCATAAATCCTTCAAGTGCTGGATTACAAAAACCTCCAGAAAGTGTAAAAACATTATCAATACCTTTGTCTCTAAGAGCTCTTGCAACTAATGCCCCACCTCTAATCTTTTTGTCTGCCATATTAATACTTTATATCCTTAAAAAATTTCTCTGCTATTATTTTTTTATCAACTTCATTTATATCTGTTAACCCCACTAATCCAAGATTTGTACTTAACTCTTCTTTAATTAAGTTAATGATTCTTCTAAGGCCTTTTGCACCATCCGCACCAATGGCATACATTAGAGGTCTGCCAAACATAACAAAGTCAGCTCCCAGAGCTAATGCACGTAAAATATCACTACCACTTCTAATTCCACTATCAAAAAGTATTGGGAAATCGTCTCCCAAAGCTTTTCGTATTAATGGTAAGGCGTTAATAGAAGCAGTAGCACTATCTAATTGTCTTCCACCATGATTTGATACTTGAATTGCATCAGCACCTGAGTCTTTAATTTTTAAAGCATCTTCAGAGTTCATGACTCCTTTTATTATTAATTTTCCTTTCCAGGCTTCTCTAATTCTTTTTAAAGTATCCCAATCAGTAGTGCCTCTACTTTCTTTTCTTCTAAAAATTTGATTTCCACTTTTAGAAGTAACATAATTCATTGGTTTTGGAGCACCCTTTAATAAAGTTGTTAAGCTCCATTGAGGATGTATTGCAAAATCTAAAAATTGTTTTGGACCAATTTTAAAAGGATAACCAAAACCATTTCTATCATCTCTCGCTCTTCTTGATAGAATAGGAACGTCTACAGTAAGAATTAAAACCTTATATCCTATACCTTCTGCTCTTTTTAATAATTCCATAATAAATTCTTCACTTTGAAATATGTATATTTGCATCCATGAATGACCCTCAGAGAAAGTAAACATATCTTCAAGTGTAGTACTAGAAGCCATTGAAACACATGTAGGGATATTATTATACGCACTTTCCTTTGCTATCATTTTATCTGCCTCAGGCCATGAGAGATTAGTCATTCCCATTGGCGCAAATCCAAATGGATAATCAAAATTAAAATCGAATATTTTTTTACTTAAATTTCTATTCTCGACATTTCTAAAAACCTTTGGTTCAAGTCTAATCTGATCTAATGCTGTACTATTAATTTCAGCAAGTTTATCATCTCCTGATGCTCCATCAATGAAATCAAAGACTAATTTTGGCAATCTTTTTTTAGACAATCTAATTGCATCATCTATAGTATGGATTTTAGTGCTAGGTTTAATGAGATCTTTCATTTTAATATTTGTATTCTAATATAATTTATAATTCTATTACAAAATATATTAGTTTTTTGAAATACCCTTCCAAGGTATTGGACATGATGGGATATCTTCTTTTAAACCTCTTTGTATTTCACCTTTCTCATCATACATTGGTAAAGTACAGATTTCACCTTTTTGCAAACTACCATCATCACAACTAACATCTACTATTGTGCCTGGTCCAAATTCTACATCATTCATATGAACTATAGCAACACCACAAACTTGAAATGGCGACCATGTACTTGAAGTTACAATTCCAACTTTTTTATTATTAATAGAAATTTCAGAATCAACCAACGCAAAGCTATTTTCCACTCTCATACCCCATGTTAAACAATCTTTGCTTGCATTAAGTAAATAATCTCTTCCAATAAAATCTCCTTTATTAAAATCTATAAACTTTCCTAATCCAACAGTAAATGGAGATCGATCTCTTGTAAAATCTCTCCCAGCAGATAAGAGACCTGCCTCAATTCTTCTACATCTAAATCCTGGTGAGGCTGTTAGAATCATTCCCATTTCTTCACCTTTACTGAGTATTAAGTCTCCAATTTTTTTTGAATCATTTTCTGGTCTTAAATAAATTTCCCAGCCAAGTTCATTTGTAAACCCTGTTCTGCTTATAATCACTTCTTCTGAATCAATTGAAGTTTCAACCCAATCAAAATAATTAAAATTATTTTTTAATGGTTTATCAACAAGTTTTTCTAAAAGTTTTAGAGATTTAGGTCCTTGTATTTGACTTACCCAAACGTTTGGATCTTTAATTTCAACATCTAAATTTTTCGAATGAGCTTTGTACCAACTATATAAATGTCCATCACCTTGTGCAAACCAAAATTTATTTTTTTCTAATCTTAATAATAATCCATCTGAAATCATTCCTCCATCGTGGTAACAAGCAAATTGATAAGAACATCGTCCTATTTTTACTTTTGAAATATCTCTAGGAAATATTTGTTGAAGTAAATTTTCAGCATCCGGACCAGAGATTTCGTATGGATGCTCACCTGTATGACGTAAGATTATTTCCTGTCTAGCTTTCCAATACATTTCATCTGCTGTAGCATGAGATAATTTTTCAAGCGTAAATCTACCATCTGCGTAGTTAGTATATTCTGGGTTAAGTGGTAACTCTTGATATGTAAGAGGGTGTATTTTCATGGGTCTAGCCAAATCTAAAGATCTACCAGTTTCCTTGATAACTGGCTTTACAACAAATCTGTAATTACTAACTAAATCTCGCATAAAACTTATTCAACTTATCACAAAATAATAAAAAAAAAATTTTAAAATAAATTCTTAATAGCTTCAATATGTCGTGGCTTTACTTCACAGCATCCACCAACTAGAGTAACACCTTCATTTAAAGAATTTAAAACAAACTTTTTATATTTTTCTTCTCCAAATTCTTCATTTCGAGTCCCAAGTAACTCAATGGGATCAATATAATTATAATTTTCTTCAAAACCCTCTGAATTAAATTTTTCTTCATTACTAGTAGGCAGTTCTTTAAATAAATTCATTTTATAACCAAAAGGAAGCTTTTGTTTTTTAAATATAGGAATACTCAAATTAATGATTTCAGGTGATACGCAGGCTGATACTATGCCACAACAATTAAATTTTTGAATAGTTTCAAAAAGCTCATCAAGACTTTCTCCAGATGGTAATTTTCCATCATAACGTAAGTGAGCACCTACAAGAACTTGTTTATTAAATTCCTTTGAAGCCTCTAAAGCAATTTTTATTTCTTTGATGGAACACAAAACATCTAAGTAAAATATATCGACGTAATCATTTAATATCTTTGCAATTTCATGAAAATAGTTAAACATGGTTTCATCAGTTTCAAAATGTATTGGGGAATATGTAACACCTTGATTTGGCAATGAGCCTGCAACAATAACTTTTTTATCACTTTCATTTTTTGCTTTTAATGCAAGTGCTCCAGCAGATCTTATTCCAAATTCAAATTTTTCAAGTAAATTGTAATTTTTTAACAGTCTTCTTCTAACACTAAAATTTGATGTAACTATTAATTGTGATCCTGCATTTATAAAATTCTTATGCATATCTACAACCATTTGGTGATTATTTTCATTTAATAAAGCTTGTGCAGACCAAAGATCACCTTTTGTTTCTAAACCCATTTCCATTAAAGTTTGACCTGAACCTCCATCAAAGAGATATTTCTTTTTTTTTAAAAACATTTTTTTGGAAGATTACTAGAAATAGTGTGGCGCATTTAAATGCGCCACAAAGAAAATTAATATTTTATGCAAACCACCAACGTTCAGAAAGTTTGTTACCGTCACTTTCCCAGTTACCAGCAACATCTTCACCGTGAGCAAGTTTTTTAGAACCAGCACCAACGTATTGGTTAAATGCATAAACAATTGCACCACCATCGTAGTTACAAAGAGCTTGTGCTTCCCAGTACATTGATTTTCTTTTTTCTGCATCAAGTTCTGATCTAGCAGATCTAACAAGTTCATTGAAACGAACAGTTGAATCAGTTTGAACTAGATTACCCCAAGCAGCTTCGTTCCACTCTGTGTCATCTGTGAATGCCGCAGACCACATCATATCTTCTGTAGGTCTTCCACCCCAAGAACTCATACTGAAACCTTTAGTGTTCCATACGTTACTCCAGTAACCATCTTCTGGTTCTTTTTTAACTCGAAGATCGATACCACATTCTTGAGCAGATGCTGCTATCAAGTTAGTTGCATCTGTACATCCTGCATAAGGAACCTCAGAAGTACTAATTTCAATTGGTCCACTTACTCCAGACTTTTTCCAGTGATAAGCAGCTTTATCAGCATCGAACTCTCTCTGCTCTAAAGCGCTATTATGGTATGGGTGAGCAGTAGAGATCGGATGATCATTACCAACAGTACCATATCCAAGCATAATCTTATCAACAATTTCCTGTCTTTTGATTGCAAACTTCATTGCCATACGCACATCAAAGTTATCAAACGGTGGAACGTTCAATCTCATTGGAGCTGTATAGTGAGCGTAACCAGAAGCTGCTGTAATTTCTACACTAGGATTTCTAGTCAATAGATTAGCAGTTCTAAGATCAACACCATTCATCCAGTCAATTTCACCATTTAATAATGCTGCTTGTCTAGTAGCAGGATCATTAATTCCGATTACTTCAACTGAATCAAAGTGCGCAACACTATCACCTTTGAAATAATTTGGATTTCTTTTTCCAAATTTTGCACCAACACCAGGATTGAATTCATCCATAATATATGGACCAGTTCCAATCGTTGATTGAGCATCAACAACCCCATCTTTTGTTGGTTTAATCATAATGTGATAGTCAGTAGTTATTGCAGGCCAATCGGCATTTGCACCTTTTAGCTTAAAAATAACTCTGTCATTTCCATCAGCAGAAACTGTTTCAATTTGAGATAAAAGTCCACCTGCTGCCGAAGCAGTATCTGGATTCATATGATACTGATAGTTGAGCACAACATCTTCTGCTGTCATTGATTTACCATTATGGAATTCAACACCTTTGCGAAGATTATATACCCATGTTTGAGCATCGTCTGATTCAATTGACTCAGCAAGCTCTCCAACAATTGTGTGATCTGAATCAACAACAGTTAGACAGTTCTGATATGACCAAGCAGTAGCTTGCATAAATGAGCTCTGATAAGTTGCTGGATCAAGAGTATCAGTTGCATCTGCTGCACTATTACCCCATCTTAAATGTCCACCTTTTTTTGGTGTAGCTGCAACTGCTTTATCTGCTAATGATAATGCAATTGGTAGCGTGACCCCAGTAGCAAGAACAGACATCATGAACTGTCTTCTATCAATAAGCCCTTTTGTTAGCTTTGAAGACTGTTCTTCAATGTATTTGTCTATTTTCTTATTTTTCATTTGTCCTCCCTTATAATTGAACAAAAACCTAAGATTTTTGTTCATAATTTCTAGAAATTTAACAAAAAACAAACTTAAGTTAATATATAAAAACATATATAACGTTTTAATTCAACGTATAAATTATTAATTTTAGCTTACATGTTGACCTAATTTAGACAAAACTTTAAGAATTAAGATTGTATCTTTAAGGAGGGTAATATTAGTAGAATTCATCCAATATTTAGAACAATTTTGTTAAGGCTTAGCCTTGGTCTCGTTACAGTTTTTGCATTTTCAGTAATAATATTTAGTACATTCTCTTTTTTACCGGGAGACTTTGCCACGGAAATATTAGGTCAAAGTGCAACAAAATCTGCAGTAAAAGCCCTAAGAGCAGAATTGGGTTTAGATAAACCTCCGGTAACAAGATATTTTGATTGGTTAGGAAATGTTTTTCAAGGAGATTTTGGTAGTTCTTTCTCTGGAAGATCTAAAGTTCAAGGGGATCAAGGTGATAGGTCTAGAGAAGTTGTTGGTTTAATTGTCCCCAGATTAAAGAATACATTATTTTTAACAGGGGTTGCCGCCATGTTGGCTATTCCTCTATCTTTAATCTTAGGTATCTCAGCAGCATTATACAGAAACTCTTATTATGATAGGTCAGCAACTGGAGTTAGCTTAGTAACCGTATCTTCACCAGAATTTTTTACAGCCTATATTTTTATTCTTTTACTAGCGACACTGTTTCCAGTTTTTCCAACTATTTCTAATGTGGATGAAGCTTCAACTTTGGCTGAAAGATTTTACAGGACTGCTCTTCCAGTTTTTACTTTGACATTAATTACTATGGGTCACATGATGAGAATGACAAGGTCAGCGATAATAAATATCTTATCAAGTGAATATATTGAAATGGCAAAATTATCGGGAGCTTCTAGATACGAGGTAATTGTCAAACACGCACTTCCAAATGCTTGGGCACCTATTTCTCAAGTAATTGCAATAAACTTAGCTTATATGTTGATTGGCTCAGTTGTTGTTGAATATGTTTTTAACTATCAAGGTATTGGTAGGTTGATGGTCGGATCAGTCTATAATCGAGATTTACCCGTTGTTCAAGCTTGTGCATTAATTTTTGCATCAACATATGTAATATTAAATTTAATTGCTGACTTGATCGGAATTATTTCTAACCCAAGGTTACTATATCCCAAATGAGCGAAAATTTATCTTATTCTGCAAAAAGTGAAGTTGCAAATTTAATTAAAAGAAGAACTAGATTAGAAAGATTAAAAATTGCCTTATCAAAAGCTCCAATCTCAGCTTGGTTTGGTATGATTGTACTATTTATATATTTTTTTGCTGCAATATTTGCTCCCTTAATTGCTCCACATGGAGAAGCAGAAATATTCCCAGTAGCTTATGCTCCTTGGGGTGATGGTCATATATTTGGTACTGATCAAATTGGAAGAGATATTTTTTCTCGCATTATCTATGCTGCAAGAAATACAATTGGTATTTGTTTATTGGCTACTTTTATTGCTTTAGGAATTGGAACAGTATTTGGAATTATAGCTGCTCTGGATAGAAGATATTTAGATCAGCTATTAAGTAGAATAGTAGACACGCTTATGGCTATTCCTGTAATGATTTTTACTTTTATACTTTTATCAGTTTTTGGACCTACTAATTTTAATTTAATTGTCATTTTAGGAATTTTGGAGTCAACTAGATTTTTTAGAATATCAAGATCAGTTGCTGTTGGTCAAGTTGTTCTAGAATATGTAGAGGTCGCGAGATTAAGAGGTGAAAATTTATCATATATTATTTTCAGAGAAATACTTCCTAATATAGCTTCGCCTTTGATTATTGAGTTTGGTTTAAGGTTCATATTTATAATTTTTACAATATCTAGTTTAAGTTTTTTAGGAATTGGCATTCAACCCCCTTCAGCAGATTGGGCATCAATGGTGAGGGAAAATGCAATACTTATTCAATATGCGCAATATGATATAACAGCAGGTTTAACACCATTAATTCCAGCTGCTGCAATTGCTTTACTTTGTGTATCAATTAATTTTGTTGTTGATTGGTATCTTTACATTACTAGCGGATTAAAAGATGACGTTAAATAAATCAAAAGAACTCCTGCTTGAAATGAAAAATATCCATATTGATGGATTTTCAGATGAGAGATGGCATAAAATTTTAAAAGGTGTAGATTTGACTTTACACAGAGGAGAAATACTAGGATTAATTGGAGAGAGTGGTGCCGGAAAATCTACTATGGGTAAAGCTGCAATGGGCTATACCCAACCAGGTTGTAAGATTATAAAGGGAGAAATTAATTTTAATGGCATAGACCTCGCTAAACTAACTGAATTTGAAAAGAGAAAAATTTGGGGAACTAAAATATCTTATGTTGCTCAATCAGCAGCAGCATCTTTTAATCCTGCTCATAGATTAATGGAGCAAACAATAAGTGCTGCTAATAGATTAAAGATAAATCCAACGGATGTATTAAAAAAAGATGCGGTTCAACTTTATGAATCACTACAGCTTCCAGATGCGGAAAATATAGGAGATAGATACCCGCATCAAGTATCTGGAGGGCAACTACAAAGAATAATGACTGCAATGGCTATGTCCCCAAGACCAGAGTTAATTATATTTGATGAGCCAACAACAGCTTTAGATGTAACAACTCAAGTTGAAGTATTATCTGCTATGAGATCTATAGTAGATAAATTTAATACAGCAGCAATTTATATTACTCATGATTTAGCCGTAGTTGCGCAAATGGCTGATAGAATAAAAGTTTTGCGATACGGTGAAGAAGTTGAAGAAGCTGAAACAAGAGATATGCTATCAAACCCAAAAGAAGAATACACCAAATCTCTATGGTCAGTAAGATCACTGATCAAGCCTGAAGAAACAAATGAAGATTATATGTTGTCTATTAAAAATATTGATGCAGCATATGGCTCATCAAAGGTCTTACACAATGTTTCTATAGATATTCCTAAAGGTAAAACAGTAGCTATAGTTGGTGAAAGTGGATCAGGAAAATCAACAACAGCAAGAGTAATTACAGGCTTACTTCCTCAATTAAAAGGAGAAATAATTTTTGATGGAAAAAAATTGTCTCCAAAACTTGAGCAAAGGTCAAAAGAAGAATTAAGAAGAATTCAAATAATTTTTCAAATGCCTGACACTGCAATGAACCCTCGTCAAACTGTTGATGAAATAATAGGGAGGCCAATAGAATTTTATCAAGGTATAAAAGGGAAAGAAAGAGAAGCAAAAGTTATTGAATTATTAAAAATGATTGAGCTAGATGAAACTTTTTTAGATAGATTACCATCCGAATTATCTGGAGGTCAAAAACAGAGAATATGCATTGCAAGAGCTTTAGCGGCTAACCCAGATTTAATTATTTGTGATGAAGTGACATCAGCGCTAGATCAAATT
This sequence comes from uncultured Alphaproteobacteria bacterium, assembly GCA_902522015.1. Classification (GTDB taxonomy): domain Bacteria; phylum Pseudomonadota; class Alphaproteobacteria; order HIMB59; genus CACPNW01. Next base: position 581 of record CABYTX010000008.1, on the reverse strand, counting down.
GTTCAAGAAGGAATATTAAAATTACTCCAAAAATTACAAAAAGAGCTTGGTGTAACTTATATTTTTATTACTCATGATATTGCAACAGTTAAAGCAATCTCAGATGAAATAGTTGTTATGTATCAAGGTGAGGTAGTGGAACAGGGTTTGAAAAGTAAAATTTTAAATCCACCATATCCTGATTATACAGAACTTTTATTGTCTTCAGTACCAGAAATGGATCCTGATTGGCTAACCAATCTTCTGAATAAAAGATCTTCCTAGTAAATCTATATTTTAAATAATGAATATATTTAAATTTTTACTTAATTTTTTTTCTAGCAAAGAAAATAGAATAGATAATATAGAGGCAAAAAATATAATGATAATTGAGAACAATTTTAATAAGGATAATTTAACATTAGGTTCTATTTACAAAGTAAATCAAAATATAAAACTAAAAAATTTTAAAAATAAAATTCTTGAAGACAAATTAACAATAGTAGTTACTGACAATAAAGGTAAAACTATTGGATATATTTCTAAAAAAGAGATAGATAGTATCAATAAATGAAAATAAACTTGAGTAAAAAAAATTATGT
>CABYTX010000007.1 GCA_902522015.1 uncultured Alphaproteobacteria bacterium | reverse complement strand
AATATGGTTCAAAATGAAGTTAAGGAAGAGGTTGAAGAGGTAGATAATAAAAGTACAGATGATACTGATGACAATATTATGCTATCAATATCTGAAATAGACATGTTGAGGCAGCAATTATCTTCTTGTTGGAATGCTCCAGCAGGTGCAGTTATAGAAAGAGGAGACAAAGTAACAATTTCAGCTAAAGTATTACAAAATATGAAGGTTTCACCAAATAGTATTCGCATTGTTGACACAAATATAGCTAAAACTAATCCTTTTTATGGACCGATTACTGATAGCGCAATGAGAACTCTCTTAAACCCAGAATGTACACCGTTAAAACTTCCAAAAGATAAATATAATCTATGGAAAAATCTTACAATTACTTTCGATTATAGTATTATGAAAGGATACTAATGAAAAAAGTTTTTTTTATAACCTTTTTTATATTTTTTAGTTTTAAAGTCTTTTCTTTAGAAGTGACTCTAACACAAGGTAGTGTGAAGCCAACTCCAATAGCTGTAACAGAGCTATACTCAAAAAACTCACAATTAACTAAAATAGGTAAAAATATTTCAACTGTCATTTCAGATAATTTAGAGAGGTCTGGACTTTTTTTACCAATAGATAAGAGATCATTTATTCAAGATAATCAATCTCTATCTAATAAACCTAGATTTGAAGATTGGAAGTTAATAAAAGCACAACATTTAGTTTCAGGAAAAATTTCATCTAATAATGGAAAAATATCTGTCGAATTTAGATTGTTTGATGTCTTTCAACAAAAGCAAATAGTTGGAAAAAAATACGAAACTAGTGAAAAAAATTGGAGAAGAGTTGCTCATATTATCTCAGATTCCATTTTTAAAAATATAACTGGGGAAGGTGGTTACTTTGATACAAGGATAGTTTATGTTGCTGAGACAGGCCCAAAAGAAAATAAACAAAAAAGATTAGCAATCATGGATCAAGATCAATCAAACCATCGTTTTTTAACAGACGGATCCTATCTGGTTTTAACTCCAAGGTTCTCTCCTAATTCGCAAAAAATTACATACATGTCTTACGTAAACAGAAATAATCCTAGAGTTTATATTTTTGATATTGAAACTGGTAAGCAAGAAATAGTAGGTGAGTTTCCTGGAATGACATTCGCTCCACGTTTTTCACCTGATGGTAATCAAATCGTTATGTCTTATACGGATCCAGAAATTGGTAATTCTGAAATTTATATTCTAGATCTAAAAACAAGAATTTCTAAAAGGGTTACTAATAATTCTTCAATAGATGTTTCTGCAAGTTTTTCACCTGATGGAAAAAAAATAGTTTTTAATTCAGATAGAAGTGGACGAAGGCATTTGTATGTAAGTGATAATAATGGAAAAAATATTAAAAGAATTAGCAGGGAAGCAGGAAGTTACTACACACCAGTCTGGTCTCCAAGAGGCGATATGATTGCATTCACTAAACAAGAGGGAGGGCAATTTTATATAGGTGTTATGGAGGTAGATGGTTCAAATGAAAGAATGATTGCAAAATCATTCCATGTCGAGGGGCCAACATGGGCACCAAATGGTAGATTTCTAATGTATTTTAAAGAAGAGAGAACTGCCGAAGATGGATCTGGGGGTGAATCTAGTCTATATTCTATTGATTTAACTGGTTTTAATGAAAGAAAAGTAATAACTCCGCTAGGTGGATCTGATCCAGCATGGTCGCCATTGATGCATTAATCCAATATAATACAAAAAAATATACGAAATTTTAAAAAAAATGTTAAGGAACTCCATATAATTTAGTATATCTACTCAAAGTATTAAGGGAGCATTATTTATGTTTTACAAGTTTTTTATCTCTATATTTATGGTTTTATTTGTTGCCGCTTGTGCAACAACTCCAAAAGACTCAGCTGACTCTTCAGGTTCAGGATCAAGTAGTTCTGGAAGTGATGTTTCTTCAGAAGGCACTATTACTGAAACTACAGGAAGTGGAATAGTTTCTGGATCACAGGAAGACTTAATTGTTAACGTTGGTGATAGAGTATTTTTTGGATATGATAGTTCAGATTTAGACTCAGACGCTCTAGAGTTACTTCAAGATCAGGTTGCATGGCTAAAACAGAATAGTGATGTTACGGTAACAATTGAAGGGCATTGTGACGAAAGAGGAACTAGGGAGTACAACTTAGCTCTTGGTGAAAAAAGAGCTCAGGCTGTTAAAAATTATCTCATAGGATTGGGAATAAATCCTGACAGAGTTTCAACTATTAGTTATGGTAAAGAAAGACCTGCTGTTGTTGGATCAAATGATGGAGCATGGGCTCAAAACAGAAGATCAGTAACTTTAGTTAATTAATTATTATTCCTTAATACTTTGGCGCTATAGAAATATAGCGCCACATTTTTATCTCAATTAGAAATTAAAATCGGTTAATGTTTAAATACATACTCACAGTTTTAATTTTATTTTTTTCAAGCTATTCTTTTTCTAATGAAAGCGATCTAACAATCTCCCAACAATTAGAAAGATTGCAAAGAGAAGTTTCAGATCTTTCTAAAGAAGTATTTTCAAATTCTCCAAATCAATCAAATGGAACAAATAACGATTTCGTTAAAAATCTTTCTGCTATCGATTTGCGAATATATGATATTGAAAATGATATAAAAAATTTAACTTCTAATTTAGAAGAATTGTATTTTCAATTAGACGATATTTTTAATAAATTAGAAAATTTAGAACTAGTTATTAATAATTTCCAATCAGTTCCTTTGAGTAATGTTGAAGTAAATACTGATGAAGTTTCGCAAGATAGCTCTGAAGTTAAAACCAATACTTTAAGTGATACTGAAACTGAAAATACACTTGGAACATTAAATATTTCAAAAAACACAAATGATACAAATGAAGAAGTTATATCTGAAGATCAGGAAGTAAATTCTAATGAAAAAGAAGAGGTCTTATCACCTGAAGATCAATTCCAAGAAGCATTTGATAATATTAGAGATAAAAAATGGCAGGATGCCAAAACTTCATTCGAAAAGTTTATTTCAGACAATCCTGATAATCAACTATCAGGTTCAGCACATTATTGGCTTGGAGAATTATATATTCTAGAAAAAAATTATAGAGAAGCAGCACTTGTATTTGCAGAAGGTTTTCAAAAATTTCCAGACAGTATTAAAGCTGCTGAAATGCTTTTCAAACTTTCTCAGTCATTATACCAAGTGGAAAAAACTACTGAGGCTTGTAAAACTATGGAAAAATTAATTATTGATTTTCCAAAAAATAAAATAATTCCTCAAACCAAAAAACAAATTGTTGAGTATAATTGCTTAGAAAATAATGAATGAAGCTTACAAATAAAGAATTCATTAAAAACATAGAAAAAAAATATACTTTTGAAAAAAAACCTTCTGTCGCTGTGGCAGTTTCAGGTGGTCCAGATAGTATGTCATTATTATTTCTTGTAAATGCTTTTATAAAATACAAAAAAGGAAACTTGATAGCTTTAATTGTAGACCATCGTATTAGAAAAAATTCTAAAGAAGAAGCTAAGTTTATTTCTTCCTACTTTGGTAAAAACAACATTAACTCTCAAATTCTAACTGTAAATAAAGATAAAGTGAGTAAGAAAAGTATGAATGAGGCTAGAAATAATCGTTATAATTTACTTACAGATTTTTGTATAAAAAATAATATCTTACATTTATTTATTGCACATCACAAAGACGATAATTTAGAAACTTTTTTGAATAGAAAAATCGCTGGCAGTGATTTTTATGGTTTAAAATCAATGTCTGAACTGTCATTTTACAACAGAGTCAATATCATAAGACCACTTTTAAATTTCTCCAAACAAATGTTATTAGACTACAATAAGAAAAATGAAATAGAATATATTAATGATCCATCAAATTTTAATTTAGATTATACTCGTCCTACAATAAGAAATTTTCTTAAAAAATCTGACCAAAAAATAATTAAAGAAATAAATAAAGATTTTGAAAGCATACTTTTTTATTACCCATATTTCATTCAAATGATATTTGAGATACTTCTCAAAAATATTGTAAAGATTGATAGTAAAAAAATTATTGTTGGTCTTGATAATATGAAACATTTAAATGAAATTACTGCTGAAAATATTATACGAAGAATATATCAGTTTTTATTTTATCAATCTAATGCTCCACGATCGAAAAAAATTAGAATCTTAATTAATGAAATAAAGAAATTGAATTTTAAATATTTTAATATCAAGGGTATGATTGTTAAAAAAAATGATGATTTCCTTACATTTTCAAGATAATTTGTTTAATTTTCTACAAAACTATTGTGTTTTTATAATAAATTCCTATGTAATAAATAGATGAAAAACATCAGTAAAAACGTTGTATTATGGATAATAATTGGATTGCTCTTAATTGTGCTTTTCAATCTTTTCCAAGGAACTTCTAATAATAGAAATACTTCAAAAATATCCTTTTCTGACTTCATTGCTGCAACAGAAAGTGGAAATGTTTCCGAAGTTAATATCAATGGAAGCAACGTTACAGGATTTCTAAACGATGGACGATCATTTAGCACATATGTCCCTAATTATCCTAATCTGGTAGATAAATTAAATGAAAGTGGAGTGAAAATTACTGCTGAGCCATCTGAGAGATCAATGCATCCACTTTTAAGTGTATTACTGTCGTGGTTTCCAATGCTTCTATTAATTGGAGTTTGGATTTTCTTTATGCGCCAGATGCAAGGGGGTGGTGGAAAAGCAATGGGTTTTGGTAAATCTAAAGCTAAATTATTAAATGAAGCAGTTGGTAAAGTTACATTTGACGATGTAGCAGGTATTGATGAAGCTAAACAAGAATTAGAAGAAGTTGTTGAATTTTTAAAAGATCCTTCAAAGTTTTCTAGATTAGGTGGTAAGATTCCAAGAGGTGCACTTCTAGTAGGTCCTCCAGGTACTGGAAAAACGTTACTTGCAAGAGCAATTGCCGGTGAAGCAAATGTTCCTTTCTTTTCTATTTCAGGATCTGATTTTGTGGAAATGTTTGTAGGTGTCGGTGCTAGTAGAGTTAGAGATATGTTTGACCAAGGTAAAAAAAATGCACCTTGTATAGTTTTTATCGATGAAATTGATGCTGTTGGAAGACACCGTGGCGCTGGTCTCGGTGGTGGGAATGACGAAAGAGAACAAACTCTAAATCAACTTCTTGTGGAAATGGATGGTTTTGAAGCAAATGCAGGTGTAATTATAATTGCCGCAACAAATAGACCAGATGTCCTCGACCCAGCTTTGCTTAGACCAGGAAGATTTGACCGTCAAATAACAGTTAATAACCCTGATGTAATGGGAAGAGACAAAATACTTAAAGTTCATATTAAAAAAATTAAAGTTTCACCAAAATTTGATTCAAAAATTATCGCAAGGGGAACTCCAGGTTTTTCTGGAGCTGATTTAGCAAATCTAGTTAATGAAGCAGCATTATTAGCGGCTAGAAAAAATAAAAGAATGGTTACACTTGAGGATTTTGAAAGTGCGAAAGATAAAGTGATGATGGGTGCTGAAAAAAGATCTATGGTCATGTCAGAAGATGAAAAGAAACTTACAGCTTACCATGAAGCTGGTCATGCTGTAGCAACTCTTCACTCACCTGCCTCTGATCCAATACATAAAGCAACTATAATACCGAGAGGTAGAGCATTAGGTATGGTTATGAGACTTCCTGAAAAAGATCAACTGTCTATGAGAAAAGATCAGATGAAAGCTCATTTATTAATTGCTACCGGTGGAAGAATTGCAGAAGAGATGATCTTTGGGAAAGATAAAATTACAAATGGTGCAGCAAGCGATATACAAATGGTGACAAATCTATCAAAAAAAATGATTACTGAATGGGGTATGAGTGAAAAATTAGGCCGTCTAAGATATAACAATGACAGTGAGGAAGTTTTTCTAGGGCATTCCGTTGCACAATCAAAAAATTTATCTGATTCTACAGCAAAATTAATTGATGAAGAGGTTAGATTTCTTGCAGAAGAGGCTGAAAATAATTGTAGAAAAATTCTTCAAGATAATATTGAAGAACTACATATAGTTGCTAAGGGACTTTTAGAGTATGAAACATTATCAGGTGATGAAATTAAAGATTTAATCAAAGGTATAAAGCCAACTCGTGATGATTTTGATAATGATATAAACACACCAAAAAAACCAGCTACATCTGTTCCAAAAACAGGTGGATCTGCTCCTGCTCCTGCAAACTAATTTAATTACTTCACTTTATTTATTTTTTTGAATAAAAGACATAAATGTCTAAAATATTCGGTACCGATGGTATACGGTGCTTAGTTAATGAGGAACCTCTTTCTGCTGAAACTTGTTTAAAAATTTCAAAAACAGTTGCATTTCTTCTAAAAAAGAAAAATTCTAAAAATAGCAGGGTTGTGATTTGCAAAGATACTAGATTATCTGGATATTTATATGAGCCACTTGTGACAGCTGGATTTATTTCTATGGGAATGGATGTAATTTTAGTCGGACCTCTTCCAACACCAGCCGTCCCATTAATGATTAAAACTTTAAGAGCAGATATTGGCGTAATGATTACAGCTTCTCATAACACATATGAATATAATGGGCTTAAATTTTTTGATAGTACCGGAACAAAGCTAAGTTCATTGATAGAACAAAAGGTTGAAAAAATAGTATTAGATAATAAAAAATACTCTAGAATCTCAAACAACACATTTATTTCTGGAAATGCAAGAAGACTGGAGGATGCCTCAGGTAGATACTCAGAATTTTTAAAAAGCACCTTGAATAAAACATCTTCCAAGAAAAAACTAAAAATTGTTTTAGATTGTGCGAATGGAGCCACATATAATATAGCTCCAAATTTATTCTGGGAGTTAGGTCATAATATAATTGCCATAAATAATAATCCAGATGGCTTAAACATTAATAAAAATTGTGGTGCAGTCGATGTGAAATCACTCTCACAAAATGTCATAAAAGAAAAGGCTGATATTGGATTTGCATTTGATGGTGATGGAGATAGGTTAATAGTTGTAGATGAAGAAGGTAAAGAAGTTGATGGTGATAAAATTATAGGATTGTTATGTAAAAGTTATGTAAAACCTCAGAAAAAATCCAACCAACATGATGTTATTATAACAGTCATGTCTAATATGGGATTAGAAAATTATCTCACAAATAAATTAAAATTAAAGATTAAGCGAACATCTGTTGGAGATATAAACGTTATAAATCAAATGAAAAAATCCAAATCTATGATAGGTGGGGAACAATCAGGACATATAATATTGTCAGAACATTCTAATACTGGTGATGGAATTTTGGCAGCTCTAAAAATAACTGAAATTTTGATATCAAATAAAAATAAGGCGAGCAAACTTTTTGATTTGTACAATGACTTTGCTCAAGAAAAAATTAACTTAAGTTATAAAACAAAGAATACCAAACTGTTAAAAATTCTTGATAAGTTAAAAAATGATAAACTATATAATAATAAAAAAATTAGATCTCTTGTAAGGTTATCTGGAACTGAACCATTAGTTAGAATACTAGTCGAAGGGCAAGAAGTTACTGAGGTTAAAAAGAAATCTCTAGAAATAAAAAAATTAGTAAGGCCTTATCTTGGTTAATAAATTTTTAGTACCTGCAGGTTTTAAAGATAGTCTAAATTTTGATGCATCTATTGAGCACAAATATAAAAATAGCATAATAAATTATTTTAGAGATAATGGTTTTACTTTAATTAAGACTCCACTAATTGAATTTAGCAAAAATTTAGACAACAATACTTTAAGTTTAAAAACTAACAAAAAAAAAGATCAGTTAAGTATTCGAAACGATATAACTCCACAGATAATTAGAATTGCCTCATCTAGACTAGCCAATAAAATACGACCTCTCAAATTATGTTACTATGGAGAAGTTGTTAGAAAAGTTGGAACTATTTTAAGACCTGAAAGGCAATTTCAGCAAGTTGGTGCTGAGATTATTGGATCTGAAAGCTATAAGGCTGATGTAGAAATTATTAATCTTGCTTACGAAACTTTAAAAAAAATTGGAGTAAAAAATATTGTTATCGAAATTACAGCGCCATTTTTTCTCGATAGTTTGCTTAAAAAAATAACTAATAAAGATTTAAAAAATAAACTAAAAAAATATATTAAATTAAAAGATATTAACAATTGTTTAAAGTTATTGAAAAAGAATGAATTATATAATTCATTTAAAACTTTACATTTATGTTCTGGAGCAATTCAAAATAAAAAAAAATATATTTCAAAGTTAAATAAAATAATAGGCTATAACAATGAAGTAGAAAGACTAATAAAAATATCTAATCTAATTAAAACTTCAAAGAATGATTCTTTAAATATAGATTTTTTTGACTTACAAAAAAACAAAAATTACTACAAGGGTATAAAATTCACATTTTTTGCTAAAGATGTAAGGGGTGAAATTGCTGGAGGAGGTCGATATAACTTAAAATATGGCTCTAATTCTGAGACTGCAATAGGATATACGTGTTACATGGATACAATTTTAAGATCTTCATCGTTGATTAATCAAAATAAAAGAATTTTAATTGCATTCAATACGAGTGATAAAATTAAACAAAAATTAATAAATAAAGGTTATAGTTTATTTAAAACTTTTGAAGATAATAGTGATATGAAAAAAGAGGCAAAAAAATTTGGAATCAAGTATTATTTGATGAATAAGATAGTTAAGCAGATCTAATGTTTTATACAATAGTTGGAACCCAGTGGGGAGATGAAGGAAAAGGTAAAATTGTTGATTGGATTTCTTCTAAAGCTGACTTAATAGTCAGATACCAAGGTGGAAATAATGCAGGTCATACAATTAAAGTAGATAATAATGTCTATAAACTTAATTTACTACCTTCAGGAATAATTAATAATAAAAAATGTGCTATTGGAAATGGTGTTGTTTTAGATCCGTGGGCACTAATTAATGAAATTAATAATCTTAAAGAACAAGGAATAGATGTAAATGAAGACAATTTATATATTGCTGATAATATTTGTTTGATCTTACCTATTCATAAACTTCTTGATGAAATTAATGAAACCACAAGAGGAAAAAAAGAACTAGGAACAACTAAGAAAGGCATTGGTCCAGCATACGAGGATAAAGTAGGTAGAAGAGCAATAAGAATTTGTGATTTAAAAGATCCAACATTTTTAAAACAAAAAATTGATAACCTTTATGAATTCCATAAAGATAAAATTTCAAAACATATTCATAAAATTACACATAATTATTATGAAGAACTTTTGTCCATGTCTAACTATCTTAACTCTTTTAGTGTTCCATTATGGAAAATAATAAATGAATTAGGTCAAAAAAATAAGAACATTGTTTTTGAAGGGGCGCAAGGTTCAATGCTGGACATTGATTTTGGTACATATCCTTATGTTACATCATCAAATACAATATCAGGTCAGATATTTTCTGGAACAGGTTTTAGTTATAGAAATGACCATAAAATTTTAGGAATCACAAAGGCGTATACTACTAGAGTTGGATCAGGCCCATTTCCAACTGAGTTAATGGACGAGATTGGAGAACATCTTGGTGAAAAAGGTCAAGAATTTGGAACAGTCACAAAAAGAAAAAGAAGGTGTGGTTGGTTTGATAGTGTACTTTTGAAACAATCAATTAAACTGAATGGTATTACAGACATTGTACTTACTAAACTTGACGTCTTAGATGAATTAAAAGAAATTAATGTATGTACTGGATACTTAATTGATAACAAACACTACGATTATTTACCTAGTGAAGAATTTTTATTTGATAAGATAAAACCTGTTTATAAAAAAGTTACTGGCTGGGAAAAATCAACTGCAGGAATTAACAAATTTAATGATCTTCCAGAAAATGCTAAAAAATATATTCAAATACTCGAGGATCTTATGGAAACTAATATTTCAATTGTTTCAACAGGGCCTGACAGAAAAGAGACAATTGATATAAATGGAACTTTATCTAATATTTGAAATTTCTTTTTGAAGTTTTTCTAATGCTTTCTCTTCAATTTGTCTTACTCTTTCTCTGCTAATTTTATATTTTTTACTCAAGTCTTCTAACTTTAATGGATTTTCACTTAGTTTTCGAAGTTTAATAATTTCTTTTTCTCTTTCGTTCAAGACTTCAAAAGCTTTTGAAAATAAACTTCTTCGATAATTAAGTTCATCTTTATTTTCAATTATTCTGTCATGAGTTTCTTGTTTATCTTCTATTAAGTCCTGCCATTCAGTATCATGTTCTTCTCCAAGTTTAACATTTAAAGATTGATCTGATGTAAAAAGTCTATTTTCCATATCGATTACTTCACCTTCTTTTACATCTAATCGAGTTGCAATCTCTCTAACATTTTCTGGTGACAAATTACCTGAGTCAATTGAGGTTAGTTGATTTTTAATTTTACGTAAATTAAAAAAAAGTTTTTTCTGAGCTGCGGTAGTTCCAATTTTTACTAAAGACCAACTATGTAAAACATATTCTTGTATTTGAGCTCTTATCCACCACATTGCATATGTTGCTAATCTAAAACCTTTTTCTGGATCAAATCTTTTAACTGCTTGCATGATTCCAACATTACCCTCTGAAATTAAGTCTGTAACAGGTAAGCCATATCCTCTATACCCCATTGCTATCTTGGCAACTAATCGAAGGTGACTTGTAACTAGTTTATGCGCAGCATCTGAATCTCCATGTTCCTTATAACGTTTAGCTAACATGTACTCCTCTTCAGCAGTGAGCATCGGAAATTTTTTAATTTCCTGCAAGTATACTGCTAAATTTCCTTCACTTGATAGTACTGGTAAATTCATAATACGCCTATATCATAAATAAAATATAATTTAATATTTAAGCAATAATTCAATTAAATTCTTAAAATCTTCAGGAATTTCAATATCAAAATCCATCCTTTTTTTTGATGTAGGATGATCAAAACCAAGATGATAAGCATGCAATGCTTGTCTTTCAAAATTTTTTAAAATCATGAATTTATTAAATGTATTTTTATCTTTTCCAAATTGATTAATTTTACTTTTTCCATAAATCTTATCACCAATGATTGGAGAATTTTTAGAAGTTAAATGAAGTCTAATTTGATGCGTTCTTCCAGTATGTAAATGACAGTCAACTAAACTAGCAATACCAAAAGTTTTTTCTAATTTAATATCGGTTTTAGAATATTTTCCAAAACCCTTATTATTTAAACTCATTTTTTTTCTATTTTTTCTATTTCTCTCTATGTACCCTTCAATTGATTGATTATCAGGAGTTCCCCAAACTATTGCTTTATATCTACGAGATATTGTATGTTCTTTGAATTGTTCGGCTAAATTAATATGAACATTATTATTTTTCGCAACAACAAGAATTCCACTCGTATCCTTATCTAAACGATGGACTATTCCTGGTCTAGAATTATCATCTAAATTACTTAGTTGATTATTAGTGTAATGCATAAGAGCATTCACAAGAGTGCCGCTTTCATTTCCAGGAGCTGGATGCATTACTAAATTTGGAGGTTTATTTATAACAATTAAATCTTCATCTTCAAAAATAATGTTTAAGTCTATATTTTCAGCTGAATGTTTTGTTTCTTGCTTTAAGATAATATTTATAAAGTAATTTTCATTTTCTTTAGTTATGTAAGATGGATCTTTTATTTCCTTTTCATCAAGACATACATTGCCATTTAATATTAAAGTTTTAATTTGTGTTCTTGAATATCCTTCCAATTTTGAAACGAGCACTTTATCTAATCTTTGTGAACTTAATTGTTTATTTATAGTTAATTTAAGATTATAGAATTCGTTCATGTCTCAAAAAATTCTTAAATTTATTGTAATATTTTTAGGTATATTAATTGTTATTTGTTTTTTAGCTCTAGTTTATGGTTTGTATATAAAAACAACAAAAAAACAAAGTAATTTAGATACAAATTTAATTGAATATAATTTAAATTTAGAAAAAGGGCACAAAATTACAGATATAGATATGATTGATAATAATCGGATTTTGTTTACAATAAAAAGTAATGATAAGGTTTATGCTTTAATATATGATATAGAAACATCAAATATTACAAAAATAGATACATCTAATGAATAAAGATAATAATTTTGAAAATAATTTAAAAAAACTTGAGTCTATTGTAGAGAAATTAGAAAATGGTGAAGTTGATTTAGAAGAATCTGTAAAACTTTACGAAGAAGGAATGAATTTAAAAAAAGCATGTGAGGAAAAATTAAAAAGTATTGAAAGCCAAATTAAAAAAATTAAGCAAGAAAACAATAAAGTTACAAAAGAAGATTTTAAGTAATTTTCAAGTTTGAGTAAAAATCTAAAAATAAGACTTGATCAGCTTTTAATTGATAGAAAATTAGCTGATACTAAATCAAAGGCCCAATCTATGATTATGGCCGGTCAAGTTTATGTAAACGATAAAATTATTACCAAAAGTGGTAACAGTTTTAATGCAAACTCAAAAATAAAAATTAAACAACTACATCCTCCATGGGTATCAAGAGGTGCATTCAAATTACTCAAAGCGATTGATCATTTTAAGATTGATATTGAAAATAAAATTTGTCTAGATATCGGTTCATCAACTGGTGGATTCACAGAAGTTCTTTTAAAAAAAAAAGCTAAAAAAATATATTCTATTGATGTTGGTACAAATCAACTTCATGAAAAATTAAAAAAAGAAAAAAAAATTATTAGTATAGAAAATTTTAATGCTAAATATTTAGATAACTCAATAATTCATGAAAAAATTAATTTGGTAGTCTGTGATGTTAGTTTCATTAGTCTAACAAAGGTTATAGAACCTAGCTTGAAGCTTTTATCAAGTAAAGCTGAGATAATTTCATTAATTAAGCCACAATTTGAAACAAATAAAATAAATTTGAAAAAAGGTATTGTGAAAGATCCATTGATTCATGAACAAGTATGTAATGATATATCGAATTGGTTTAAAAAAATAATTAAGGCTGAGGTTGTAGGTTTAGTTGAAAGTCCCATAACTGGACCAAAAGGGAATAAAGAATTCTTGATTTATAGTGTTTTACAGAAATCTTAAACAATGATCAGCTATAGTTGTTGCAACCATTGCTTCACCAACAGGAACAGCTCTTATACCAACACATGGATCATGACGACCTTTAGTAGATATTGTTGTTTCTTTTAATTTAGTATTAATTGTTTTTTTCGTCGATAATATTGAACTTGTCGGTTTTACTACAAATCTAGTAATTAATTCTTGGCCAGTTGTAATACCACCAAGAACTCCACCATTATTATTTGAAAGAAAAAAAGGTTTTTTATTTTTAATTCTCATTTCATCAACATTAGAAATTCCAGTTTCATAAACACTGCTAAAACCATTTCCCATTTCTACACCCTTAACTGCATTAATAGACATCAAAGCCTTAGCTATATCGGAGTCTATTTTTTCATAAATAGGCTCTCCTAATCCAGCGGGTAAACCTTTTACTCTAATTTCAATTATAGCACCTAAAGAGGAACCAGATTTTCTTGCAGTTTGTATTTCGTTTTCCCATATTTTAATAATTTCTTTATCAGGACTCCAAAAATTATTTTTTGAAATAAAATTATTATTCCAATTTTCATAATTAATTTTATGATTACCTATTTGAATTAATGCACCTGTTATTACAACTTGATTTTTTATTTTATTTTTTATGATTTTTCTTGCTATTGCACCTGCTGCTACTCTCATTGCAGTTTCTCTAGCACTAGATCTACCACCACCCCTATAATCTCTTATGCCATATTTTCTCCAATATGTGTAATCTGCGTGACCTGGTCTAAATTTACTTTTGATATCACCATAATCTTTTGATCTCTGATCTTGATTGTAAATAATTAGGGAAATAGGATGACCTGTTGTTTTTCCTTCAAAAGTTCCAGATAGTATTTCAACTTTATCCTCTTCTTTTCTTTGAGTTGTAAATTTTGATTGACCAGGTTTTCTTTTATCTAAATAGGGTTGAATATCCTTTTCAGTTAAATTTATGTTCGATGGAACTCCATCGACAACACACCCAATAGCTTTGCCATGGCTTTCTCCCCATGTGGTAAAGTTAAAGATTTTTCCTATTGTATTAGAAGTCATTTTTTAGAATTTGTAAATTCACCTAATAATTCTGAAACACTTTCACTCTCATCAACTGCAACCATTCCTACAGTATGATAGCCACAATCCACATGTTGTATCTCACCAGTAACGGCACTCCCAAGATCACTTAAGAGATACAAAGAAGAATTTCCAACATCTTGCTGATTTACATTTCTTTTAAGCGGAGCATTAAGTTCGTTCCATTTTAGAATAAATCTAAAATCACCTATTCCTGATGCTGCCAAAGTTTTAATTGGGCCAGCGCTAATAGCATTAACTCTTATATTTTTTTCTCCCAAATCAACTGCTAAATATCTAACACTTGCCTCTAAAGCTGCTTTTGCAACTCCCATTACATTGTAATGAGGCATAACTTGTTCTGATCCATAATATGTTAAAGTTAAAATTGATCCACCATTATTCATTAAAGGTTCTGCAAGCCTACAAGCTTCTGTAAAAGAATAACATGATATGTGCATAGTTTGTTTAAAATTATCAGAAGATGTATTGTAATATTTACCTCTTAATTCATCTTTGTTGGAAAAACCAATTCCATGAACAAGAAAATCTAATTCACCCCATTTATTTTTAAGTGTTTCAAAAACATTATTCATACTTTGTGAGTCTGAAACATCACAAGGAATAATAGTGTTAGAGCCTATTTCTTCTGCAAGTGGCTGAACTCTTTTCTTAAGAGCTTCTCCTTGATAAGTAAGTGCAATTTCTGCTCCCTGTTCTGCTAATTTTTTCGCAATACCCCAAGCAATTGATCTGTCATTTGCCACTCCCATAATCAGACCTTTTTTATTTTGCATCAACATATTGTAAATCAGTGTTTTTTTATAAATATAGATATATATACTTATAAAATAATATTCATATCTATAATATGCAATCAAATCAAAAATTAATAAATTCTGATAAAAAACCAATTGAACTTTTTCAAGAATGGTTTGAAGAGGCAAAGAAAAGTGAAATCAATGATCCAAATGCTATGAACCTTGCTACTATATCTTCTGATGGCAAACCAAGCTCGCGAATTGTTTTACTTAAATCCTATAATGATAAAGGGTTTGTTTTTTATACAAATTCAAATAGCAAAAAAGGTAGAGCAATTAAAAACAACGATAGTGTCGCTTTAAATTTTCATTGGAAAACACTTCAAAGACAAATAAGAATAGAAGGTAATGTTTCACAAATTTCAAACGCTGAAGCTGATGAATATTATAATTCAAGACCATTAGGTAGTAGAATAGGAGCTTGGGCCTCATTACAGTCAGAAGAACTAGATGATAGATCAACATTAACTAAAAGAGTAGAAGATTTTGAAAAAAAATTTTCAGATAATGATGTGCCAAGACCTTCACATTGGAATGGTTACTTAGTAAGGCCTATATTAATTGAATTTTGGCAAGATATGCCATTTAGATTGCATGACAGGCTTGAATTCCGTATGGAAAATAATTTTTGGGTTTCTAGAAAATTATATCCTTAATTATCTTCTTTCCATTTTTGCAAAATCCATGAACTAGAATTTGATTTATCATTTCCACCAATCCCCCAAAGTAATTCAATATTATTTTCATTACAAAATATTGATTCTGGTGTTGTGTTATCATTCCTGTCTCCTCCATTTGCAAATTTAATAATTGATTCAGGATATTTATTTTTTACTTTTTTAAGACCATCGATGCAGGTCTTATCTCCGTCATCAAACTCTATAACATCAATAACATTTTTTAATTCATTCATAATTATAGCTCTTTCAATAAAAGGGAGAAATTCCTTTCCCTTCTTTTTCTGAAGCCATAAATCAGAATTTAGCAAAACTACGACTTCACCATGTTTAGCAGCTTCTTTAATTAATTTTATATGGCCACTGTGAATTGGATCAAAACCCCCACTGACAACAACTATTTCACGCATACTTGCTTCTCCATTTTTCTGGATCTTCTAAAAATTCTTTTAAGTTTGAAACCTTATCTTCAGAATATATTTTTTCACTTTCAATATAATTTATTATATCTTTCCAAGTACACAGTGAGTGTATATTTACATTTAATTTAAATAATTCTGATTCTTTGAAATCAAAAATATTATAATAAAATATTACAAATATATCTTTAACTTTTAATCCAGCTTCACGCATTGCGTTAATAAAAATTATTTTACTACCTCCATCAGTAGCTAGATCTTCAACTAAAAGAGCTTTTTGGTTTTTTTCAAATTCACCCTCAATTTGTTTGTTTTTTCCAAAACCTTTTGTTTTTTTTCTAATGTAAATCATTTGTTTATCTAATTTTTGAGAAATAAAAGCCGCATAGGGAATTCCAGCTGTCTCTCCACCAGCAATAATTTCTGTTTCAATATTATTTTTAATTAAATAATCTATGGCTTTATCAATTATAAAATTTCTTTCTTTTATAAAAGAAATAATTTTTCTACAATCAACATAAACAGGACTAGCCAAACCTGATGTAAGAGTAAAATATTTATCAAATGAAAAATTTATAGACTTTATATCTACTAAAATTTTAGCTATCTCTTTTGACATTTTCTAAGTTATTTGTGCAATATGTTCAAATGATAAATTTCCAGGCACAATCATTATTGGTATTCTTAGGTTTGTTATTTCATTACTCACCAGAGAAGTTATTATGGGACCAGGGTTTTTACTATTTGGGTCAGTATTGGCAGCTAAAACAAGAACATTAATATTTTTTTCCTCATCTAATAATTGTTTTAATTCAGATATAGTATCCCCTTCTCTTAAAGAGAGAGCAGGATAGTCGCCTGTTCTTTCTTGGACAAATGAGGCAGCTTTTTTAAGAATTATTTCTGCTTCTTCTCTAGCTTCCTCTTTCATAATTTCTGTAACACCCTTGGTTGTTAGAACATCCAAAGGCTCTATGAATGTTGCAATTATAATTTTTCTTCCCGTTTTTTTTGATCTTGCACAAGCATATTCAAGAGCTGTATGCATTTCTTCTGAATTGTCTGCAACAACTAGAATATATCTATCATCACTCATTTACTTCTCCTAAATAAAGCAGCAGCAATAAAACCTGAAAATATTGAAAAGATAATTACGAAAACTCCGTATGTAGCTGCATTTTCATTAGCAAAGTCAAATATTTGACTTCCTATACCAGTTTTTTTTATAATTATATTTTTCTGATCAGAACTCATAATTGTATTATTTCTTATATAGTAAATATCAACATTATAAATCCCTGGTATTGTATTTGTTGGAAAAAAAACACTAGTTTGAAACAATTTATCTTTGACCTTTTTCATTTCAAAACTTTTATAAAATGATTGTTCTTTTTTTATTCTAACAAAATTTTCATTCCAATTTTTTTGGTCATTTTTGAAAATAAAATTTTGATTAAAAGTCTTATTATTCAAAATTTTTTCAAAACTTAGATCCTCATTAATTAATATCGATTCAGGCAAGATTTCGTTAATTTCTTTTGAGGAGGATAAAAAGAATAAAGATGGAATGTTACTATAGGTAACGTATTGATTATTTATCCATATTCCAAAATACCTCTCTTTTTTTTGTATTCTCATTTTTGATCGTGGTCCTTTTACTGTCAAAAGTGTCTCATGATCATCTTTTAGTAATCCAAAAATAATAATTTCTTTTCCATTAAAATCTGTTTTTAATTCAATACTATCCTCAGATAAGTCAAAGTAAATTTCTTCAGCATGAAGAAAGTTATAAAAAAAAATTACAGTCAATAAAATTGTTAGATTAAAAGCAAACTTTATATATAAATTTTTAATCATCTATTTTTGTCACTTCTAAAATATAAAATTCTAAATAAAATCCAATTAATGTAAAAATTGATACTAATAAAAAAGATGCTTTCTCAATCAATATATCAACAACTAATATATCTTTTTGCATAAGCATATAAATTGGAATTACAGTGGATAAAATAATAATACATAGTTTTGCAAATGAATCATTAAATAATATGTTTTTAAATATTTTATTAAGATCTTTTTTAATAAATACTCTGAAATTTGACCAAATATAAATTTTGTTAAATAAATTTATAACAATTACTAGAATTAAAAAATATTCAATATTCTCCAGATTAAAATCAATAGTTGTAAAAATAAAATATATGAAGAGACAAACTATGATCAAAAAATTAATTGAAAAATTAAATATTGAAATCATATCATTACCAATGAAAATAAATCATTTGGCCTTAAAACTAGATCTGTAAAAATTTTACCACAGACACCCAGTACTAATATAGCTAAAATACCTCTTAAATATTCTGCTTTTAATTTTGACCCAAAAATTACACCAATTTGCGCACCAATTACTCCTCCAAATATCATTAGTGCAGACAGCACAATATCTACATTATAATTTATGTATGATTGAAAGAATGTTGCATTAGCGGTAACAAAAATGATTTGAAATAAAGATGTCCCAACTACTATACTTGTTGGCATTCCAAGTATGTATACCATTGCAGGTATCATTATAAATCCTCCTCCAACTCCCATCATTGCGGACATTACTCCAACTGCGAACCCTATTAGTACAGGTGGTATCGCACTTATATAAAGTTTTGATCTATGAAAGCGAACTTTGAATGGAAGTCCGTGAAACCACGAATGTTGATGTAGTTTTGTTCTTTTAGTGTTTTTTGCTCTATAATGTTTTATTGTGGTTCTAGCGCTTTCAAAAGCCATACTAAAACCTATAAAACCTAAAAAGAAAAGAAATAATAACTGAATAACTAAATCTATTTGCCCAAAGTTTTTTAGATAACTGAAAATATTTACACCAACAGTGGAACCAATTAAACCTCCTATTAAAAGGAATATACCCATCTTTATATCAACATTTCTTTTTCTCCAGTGAGCAATAAAACCTGAAACTGAAGTTGCTAAAACGTGTGGAGCTTCAGAACCAACAGCTACAACTGGAGGTATGCCTAAAAAAATTAATAGTGGTGTCATTAAAAATCCTCCACCAACACCAAAAATTCCTGAAAGTATTCCTATACTCATACCAATAAAGATAATGAGAAAAATATTGACGTTCATTTCAGCTATTGGAAGGTAAATTGACATGTTTTTTTATAAATTTTATATAATTATTACTTCATAAGTACAAATTATATTTATTTTAGAAAATTATATAAAATTATTTAGTACTATGATTCCAATATAACTAACAATTCCAACACAACAAGCTGCAGAAAAACCAACATAAAATGGTCTTACACCTAAGCTTTTTAAAGAAACTAAATTTGTACTTATACCAACAGCTGCCATTGCTATTGCTAAAGAATACTCAGCGATAGATTTAATAATATTGATGATTAATTGCCAGTTATTGTTGGTTAATATTTCAAAAGCTAAATTACTATTTTGAATTCCATAATCTCCAATTGATCTTATAAGACCCATAAGAATAAAACCAATTATGAAAATTGGAAACATAGATATTATTGATGGTTTGCTATTATTTTCACCAATGTTATTTCTTAGATACATATAGCTTATTGCAGGAATGACGATTATCATACTTACATTTCTTACTAATTTTGTAATCGTTGCGATATCCATAGTTTTTGGTGAATTGAATTGCTCGGCATATATCAATCCAGCACCAGCAACTTGAGCTGTTTCATGTATAGAAGTTCCAAGAAACAATCCTGTTGCTAACTCATCTCCATTAAAAAGATAATAGGCCATAAATGGATAGAGGAACATTGCAATTATTCCAAATATTGTAATATTAGCTATTGCATAAGCAACTTCCTCTTTATCAGCATTAATTGCAGGACTAGTTGCTACAATTGCGGATGCTCCACAAATACTTGTTCCGACTGCAATTAATGATCCCATTTTGGAAGAAACATTTAATAACTTGCATAAATAATTTACAACCAAGATTGATACAATAATACAAGCAATAATAAGAGGTATTCCAACTATTCCAACTTTAAAAATATCTAAAAGTCCTAGTCTAATTCCAAGACATATTATCCCTAATCTTAGAATAAATTTTAAAGAAAACTTAATTCCTTCTAATAAAAAATTATTAATATGAAATATATTTCCTATCAAAAGACCAAATATTATTGATAACATTATTGGTGATATTGGACTTTTTTTTAAATTTAAAATTTCTATTCCAATAAAATCACTTAAGTATATGCATGAATAAGCAATTACTAAACAAAAGATAATTCCAGGGAATATTTTATATATTGAACTAACCATTTAAAATATTCTTTATACAAAAAAAATATTTTTTATATATTTATATTAAGTTAAGATATTTCTTGCAGTATTCCATTCTTCTTTAGTATTTATATTGAAAAAATTCTTTTCCTGGCTTTTGTCAAATTCAACAAATTTATATTTGTGTCTTTTAACCCAATACATAATTTTACTATTTTTTAATTTTAACTCATTTTCTAAACTAGTTATTAATGACATATGCCACATTGCTATTACAGGATGATGTCTGCTATTTGATCTTGCAATCAATATTTCTATATTTTTATCACATGCTTCTAAAAACTTATCTAAAAGATTATCGGGTAAAAATGGGGTATCACTTGGAACTGTAAAAACCCATTCTTTGTTTGTGTAATTTTCTTTAGCCCACAACATAGATGTGTGAATCCCTGCTAAAGGTCCCATAAAACCTTTAAATCTATCTTCAATTATTGGGTAATTAATATTCTTAAAATTTTCTAGGTCATTAGCATTTATTATTATTTCATTATTATATTTTTTAAGTTTGTTTATTATTTTGTCTAAGATTGTAATTCCATTTATTTTAGCAAAAGCTTTAAATCCACCTCCAAATCTTTTCGATTGACCACCAGCAAGAATGGCAAACAAAATTTTTTTCTTATTCATGGTCAATTCTTTGTTCCCCAGAAAGTGCTAAATATTTTTTTCCTTTTGCTCGTCCAATAAGTGTTAAATTCGAACCTCTTGCTAACTCTACACCCCATGCTGTGAAGCCTGATCTAGAAATTAATATTGGAATACCCATTTTTATAGTTTTAATAACCATTTCACTAGTCAGTCTTCCTGTAGTGTAAAAAATCTTATTTGAAGAGCTAATTTTTTTTAAAAACATAAAACCAGCAATTTTATCTACAGCATTATGTCTCCCTACGTCTTCCATATAAATTAATGGTTTATTATTATGAATAATGGCGCAACCATGTATTGCTCCTGTTTCTAAATACAAACTCGGTGTTAATGTAATTTTTTTTGAAATTTCATAAATCCATTTATGTTTAATTTTCTTTTTGGATTTTAACTTTGATTTTTTTATTTCCTCATAGATATCTCCAAATACCGTGCCTATTGCACAACCACTAGTTGTTATTTTCTTTCTTAATTTATTTTCATAATTTGTTCTACGTTTTGTTCGTACAACAACCACACCTAAATTTTTATCAATTTCAACTTTTGAAATTATATCATTTTTCTTAAGCATATTTTGATTTAATAAATACCCAACAGCAAGATATTTTGGATGATCACTAATAGACATTAGGGTTACTATCTCTTGATTATTTAGAAAAATTGTAAGAGCCTTTTCATTAATAACTTTAGAAATTATTTTATTCCCTTTCTCATCAAAACCATTTAGTTTTGTAATTAAGGACTTATTATTAATATCAGGTGAGACTAAATATTTCTCTTTTTTTGCCATATGTTGTAATTAAACTAATAATATAAATGAACATATTAGAAATTTTCACAAATTCCATAATATTAATTATTACTCTTGATAATGAACTATGGGACATTATACTTTTATCTCTATTTGTAAGTTTTACTGCTCTAATAATTGCATCATTATTGGGATTTATTGTAGGGTATTTTTTTGCAATTTATAATTTTTATTTCAAAAAAATTATTTTAATAATCATAAACTCATTAATGGGAATTCCTCCAGTTGTAGTTGGTTTAATTGTTTATTTTATGTTTGCATCCGGTGGACCTTTAGGTATCTTACAGCTTCTATACACACCTTCTGCGATGATTATTGCTCAGACTATAATAATTTTTCCAATAATTGCTTCATTATCTCATGAGATATTTTCTAAAAATTGGTTTGAATTTAAAGATCAAATAAGATCATTAAATATTCCTTTTTGGGGTTCTGTAAAACTTTTATTTAACAGTAGTTATTTTTTATTAATAACAACATTACTATCTGCTTTTGGAAGAGCAATTTCAGAAGTTGGTGCAGTTATGATTGTGGGTGGTAATATAGATCATTATACACGAGTAATGACTACTGCTATTTCGCTAGAAACTAGAATGGGAAATTTAGAATACGCTATGGCATTAGGTTTAGTTTTAATATCAATAACAATAATTATTTACTCTATTGTATATTTATTAAATAATAGATCTATTAAATGAAAATAGTAGGAATTGTTGGCTGGAAGGACTCAGGGAAAACAACTATTGCAACTAAAATTATAAATAAACTAAGCTCTAAAAATTTTCGTGTTGGTTCAATCAAACATGCGCATCACGAATTTGATATAGATCATGAGAATACAGATAGCTTTAAGCATAGATTAGCTGGATCTTCCCAAGTAATAGTTAGTTCATCAAAGCGATGGGTTAAAATATCAGAGCTAAACAATTCAAAAGAAAAAACATTAGATGAATTAATTAATCAACTTTCAGAAGTTGATATTGTAATAGTGGAAGGGTTTAAAAATGAAAATCACCCAAAAATTGAAATAATTAAAAATGATAATGACAATTATTTATTCAATAAAATTAAAAATATAAAAGCTATTATTACGAATAATAACCTTGAAACTAAATTGAAAATTTTTAAGAGTGACGAAATCGATAATATAGTTGATTTTATTTTGAAAGAATTTTAATGAATAAATTACCTCTAACCAAAAAACAAATTGTTAATTTATTTAGAAAACAAAAGATTGTAATTTTTAATTCTGAAAAAGTTAATTTAGAAAATTCAGAGGATAGATTTCTTTATGAAAATATAAAAAGTAAAATCAATTTACCTCCTTTTAATAATTCTGCTGTAGACGGCTATGCTATTTTAAAAGAAGACTTAAAAACAAAAAAATGTTTTTTTTGTAATAGACGAATTGCTGCAGGAGATAACAAAAATATAAAAGTAAAATCTGGTGAAGCTATTAGGATTTTTACTGGCGCAAAAATGCCTACAAATTCATCAACAATAGTTATGCAGGAAAATACATACAAGAAAGGAAATAAAATTCATTTAATTAAAACTCCTAAATTTGGAGAAAATTATAGATTAAAGGGTGAAGATATAAAAAAAAACCAAAAAATATTGGAAAAAGGGTCTAAATTAAATCAACAAAATATAAATTTAATTGCCGCTACCGGCATTAGTAAAATAAAAGTATTTAAAAAAATTAAAATTGGCTTCTTTACAAGTGGTAATGAATTACGGAAACCAACTAAAAATTTAAAAAATTCTGAAATTAATAATTCAAATTATTATAGTTTAAATAATTTACTTGATAAGAATTTTATAGAAAAAAAATATTGTGGAAATCTTAAAGATAATTTTAAATCTATTAAAAACAAAATTTTTAAAACTTCAAAAAAATTTAATGTAATAATAACTGCTGGCGGTGCATCTGTTGGTGATGAAGATCATTTAATTAAAGTTTTATCTGAATTAGGTAAGGTATATTTTTGGAGAGCAGCAATAAAACCAGGAAGACCAATTGCAGTTGGAAAAATAAATAAGTGCTACATAATTTGTTTACCTGGTAATCCAGTTTCTGTTCAACTATTATATTCAATGTTAGTAAAGCCATTAATAGAAAAACTATCTGGTGGAATTTTTAAGCTACCATCTTCAAGTAAAATTACAGCAAATTTTTCTATGAAGAAAAAAACAAAAAGAATGGAGTGGTTACGTGTAAATAAAGAAACAATAAATAATAAAAATATTGCGAATAAATTTCCTAAACAAGGTTCTGGTATGATTAGTTCTATATCCTATTCAGATGGTATAATTGAAATTGATGAAAATGTTTCTCAAGTAAAAAAAGGAGATATATTTGATTTTTATAATTATGAAAGTTTATTTTAATTTTTAATTTTAAATCTATAACGAATTATAATCTTATCTTTAATTTTTTCACAACTTAAATATTCATATTTGGACTGATTACAATAATGTTCAAAGTCTGCTTCAGCCAAAGGATCAGTTGCAATAATTTTAATAATTGTATCTTTGTTTAATTCTGAAGCAAGTTTTCTAGCCTTAAGCACTGGTATAGGACATTCTGTACCACTAGTATCAAGAACTAATTCTTCATTTTCAACTGAATCTTTCATAGTTTTCTGATACTTAATATATAGTATAATATTAATTGGAATGGATAAATTTGTTTCTCAAACAGAAACTTCTTTAAAAAAGAAGAAAAGACGTTGGACTCCAAAAGGAAGACAAGTCGAAGATAAATATTTAGATGAAGTTTCTAAATTGTTTTCAGGATTAATATATAAGCGAGATGAATTAATAGAATATTTGCATATATTACAGGATAAATTTGGTGTTTTGTACGATAAGCATCTGGTAGCTTTATCTACTATTATTAACCTACCACTTTCTGAAATTTATGAAGTTGCAACTTTTTATGCTCACTTTAATATTGTCAAAGATAGTAAAGAATATAACCCAGTGAATGTTGTAAGGGTTTGTGAAAGTTTAACTTGTGAATTATTTGGCGCACACAAATTACTTCAAGATATAAAAAAATTAGAAAATAAAAACATTAAAGTCGTTCCTGGGCCATGCATGGGACGATGCAATGTTGCTCCTACTGTCTGTGTAGGAAAAAATTATGTAGATGTGGCTAATTTTGATAAAGTTAAAAAAATAATCGATGAAAAAACATTTGAACCCTTCATTCCAGATTATATAAATTTATCTTCTTATAAAAAAAATGGCGGTTATGAAATAGCTAACAAAATAAAAAATAGTGTCATATCAAAAAAACAAGTTTTGGATTCATTAAATGAAAGTGGATTAAAAGGTAAGGGTGGCGCTGGATTTCCTACAGGAAAAAAATGGGAAATTGTTTCAAATTATAATGGTAAAAAATATGTTGCTGTTAATGGTGATGAAGGTGAACCAGGTACATTTAAAGATAGGTCATATTTAGAAAGTGATCCACATAGATTTTTAGAAGGAGCTTTAATTGCCTCCTATTTTATAAATGCTCAAAAAGTTTATATTTATATGAGAGATGAATATCCAGCAGTTATAAAAATTTTACTTGATGAAATAAATAAAATGGAAGATGAAGAAATAATTCCAAAAGACTTTTTTATAGTAAGAAGAGGGGCAGGAGCCTATATTTGTGGAGAAGAGTCAGCAATGATAGAAAGTATTGAAGGCAAGAGAGGATTGCCAAGGCATAGACCGCCTTATGTGGCTGAAATTGGTTTATTTGGATGTCCTACTTTAACAAATAATTTAGAAACTCTTTTTTGGGTAAGAGATATAATTGAAAAAGGAGCAAAGTGGTTTGCTGAAAAGGGATCCAATGGAAAAAAGGGTTTTCATAGTTTCTCAGTATCTGGAAGAGTAAAGAACCCAGGAGTAAAAGTTGCCCCAGCCGGTATAACAATTCAACAATTAATTGATGAGTACTGTGATGGTATGGCAGATGGACATACTTTTAAGGGATATCTTCCGGGAGGTGCATCTGGAGGTATCCTACCCGCTTCTATGAATGATATTCCACTTGATTATGGATCGAAAGAATTAATGGATGCTGGATGTTTTTTAGGTTCAGCAGCAGTAGTTGTATTATCGGATCATGATAATATGAAAGATGTTGCGCTTAATTTACTAAAATTTTTTGAAGAGGAAAGTTGTGGTCAATGTACACCATGCCGTTCCGGTACCGAGAAAACCGTAAAATTAATGCAAGAAAAAAATTGGAATAAGGAAAAATTAAAAGATTTAAGTGAAGTTATGGCTCAAGCATCGATATGTGGTTTAGGACAAGCTGCAACAAACCCGTTAAATTCTATTTTAAAATATTTTAGCAATGAAATAACTTATGAATAAAGAGAAAACAAAATTTTATTTAAACAATAAGTTAGTTGAAGCAAATGCTGATGAAACTATTTGGCAAGTTGCAAATAGACTCGGAACAGAAATTCCACATTTATGTTATTCCGATAAACCTGGTTATAGAGCAGATGGAAATTGTAGAGCATGTATGGTTGAGATTGAAGGAGAGCGTGTGTTAGCAGCATCTTGTATTAGAAAGCCAACTGATAGTATGAAAGTAAAAACTTCTTCAGATAAGGCCAAAAAATCTAGAGAGTTAGTTTTTGAATTACTTCTAGCAGACCAGCCAAAAAAAGAAATTGCTCATGATAATAATTCTGACTTTTGGAAATGGATAGATAAAGTTGAAGTTAAAGAAAGTAGATTTCCAAAAAAAACTTCATGTCAGGCAGATGTTTCTCATCCTAGTATGGCTGTAAATCTAGATGCATGCATCCAATGTAATCTTTGTGTAAGAGCATGTAGAGAAGTCCAGGTCAACGACGTCATCGGAATGGCATATCGAGGAGAAAATTCTAAAATTGTGTTTGATTTTGATGATCCAATGGGTGATAGCACATGTGTGGCATGTGGTGAATGTGTACAGGCTTGTCCAACTGGAGCATTAATGCCAGCATCAATTGTAGATAAAGATGGTCTTGGTTATAGTAAGGTAGATAAAAAAATTGATAGCGTTTGTCCTTATTGCGGTGTGGGGTGTCAGATAGAATACAATGTAAAAGATAACAAAATTAAATATGTTAATGGTGTTGACGGTCCTGCAAACAAGAATAGATTATGTGTAAAAGGAAGGTTTGGTTTTGATTATGTAAATAATCCAGAAAGACTTACAAAGCCATTGATTAGAATTAAAGACAAACCAAAAGACTTACACCCAAGTATTAATTTTTCGAATATTCATGAATATTTTAGAGAAGCATCTTGGGATGAAGCTCTAGATTATGCTGCACAAGGATTTTTAAAACTTAATAAACAAAGAAATGGTAAGAGTAATCTTGCAGGTTTTGGATCAGCCAAATGTTCAAATGAAGAAGCTTATTTATTTCAAAAATTAATCAGAACTGGTTTTAATACAAATAATGTTGATCATTGTACAAGACTTTGTCATGCGTCTTCTGTAGCTGCTTTATTGGAAACTATTGGTTCAGGAGCTGTCACTGCTCCATTCTATGAAGTTGAACATTCTGATGTGATAATAGTCATTGGAGCAAATCCGACAGAAAACCATCCTGTTGCAGCAACTTTTTTTAAGAATGCTGCTAAAAAGGGTTCTAAATTAATTGTGATGGATCCTAGAGGTCATTCCTTAAAAAAACATGCAACTCATATGTTGCAATTTAAACCAGGATCTGACGTTGCTCTCTTAAACTCAATAATGAATGTTATTGTTGAAGAAAATTTATTTAATTCTGAATATATTAAAAAACAAACTGAAGGATTTGAAAAATTAAGAAAACATTTAATGAATTACTCACCAGATAAAATGGAAAACGAAACAGGTATTGATCCAGAGCTTATAAGAGAAGTAGCACGCTTGTATGCCAATACAAATAAAGGAATAATTTTTTGGGGAATGGGGATTTCTCAACACACACATGGCACCGACAATGCTAGATGTTTAATTTCTCTAGCTTTAATGACAGGGAATGTTGGAAAAAGAGGATCTGGTTTACATCCTTTAAGAGGACAAAATAATGTTCAAGGAGCGTCGGATGCCGGTCTTATACCAATGATGTATCCTGATTACCAATTAGTTGATAAAGATCATAATAAAGAATTTTTTGAAAAACTTTGGAACACTCCTTTAGATGATAAAAAAGGTCTAACTGTTGTTGAAATTATGGATGCTATTCACGAGAATACAATTAAAGGCATGTATATACTTGGTGAAAATCCTGCTATGTCAGACCCTGATCTAAATCACGCAAGAGAAGCTCTACAAATGTTAGATCATTTAGTTGTTCAAGATATTTTTTTAACTGAAACAGCAACATATGCGGATGTTATTTTCCCCGCTTCAGCATGGCCTGAAAAAAATGGAACAGTTACTAATACCAATAGACAAGTGCAGATGGGAAGAAAAGCTTTAGACTCTCCAGGTGAAGCTAAAGAAGATTGGTGGATAACAAACGAACTTGGAAAAAGAATGGGTTTAAATTGGAAATATAATCATCCCAAGCAAATTTATGAAGAAATGTCACTAACAATGCCCTCATTAAACAATATTTCATGGGAAAGATTAGAAAATGAAAACTCTGTAACTTATCCAAGTAAATCTCCAACTACACCAGGAGATGAAATTGTTTTTGGTGATAAATTTCCAAACGAAAATGGTAAAGGTAAATTTGTTCCAGCTAGTCTTACTGCACCAGATGAAGTACCTGATAAAGAATTTGCGATGATACTAACCACAGGAAGACAATTAGAGCATTGGCATACTGGAGCTATGACTAGAAAGGCATCAAATTTAGATGCCATCGAACCGGAACCTTCAGTTTCATTATCACCTAAAGATATAATTAAAAATAATATGAAAGCTGGCGATAAAATAAAAGTCACAACTAGAAGAGGCTCAATTGATATTAGAGTAAGGCAAGACAGGGCGATTCCTGATGGAGTCATATTTATTCCATTTTGTTACAATGAGTCTGCCGCTAATCTGTTGACTAATTCAGCTCTAGATCCATATGGAAAAATTCCTGAATTTAAATATTGTGCAGCAAAAATTGAGAAGTTATAAATATTCTATGATTAAAAAAACATTAATAATTTTATTTCTTGTATTTAGTCCAATCACAGCATGCTCTACATTAAGTGAATTAAACGAAAGAGTAAAGGGTGATGGAGTTCCTTATATTCCTGGAATTTAATTTATAAAATTCTTGTTGAATTTATATTTTAATATAAATGCAAAATTAGTGCCGCGTTAGCTCATTTGGTAGAGCAGTTGATTTGTAATCATCAGGTAGTCAGTTCGATTCCGACACGCGGCACCACCTTTATAACATTTATGTTGAGTAAAACTGATATAATGCAATTGATGTTGCATTAGAAACATTCAAACTATCAATTTCATATTTTAAATTATTTTTCATGTTTATCTGCATTATTTCATCGCATTCTTTTTTTACTAATTCTCTAATACCTTTTCCTTCAGATCCAAAAACTAATACTGATTTTTGTGAAAAATTTAATTTTGCATTATTTATTTTTGAACTGTCAAAGCCATAAATCCAATAATTATTTTTTTTCAGAAAAGAAATGGCTCTTCTTATATTTGTCACTCTAATATAATTTACAATCTCTGCAGCACCAGAAGCTGATTTATAGAGTGATGAAGTCAACTCTGGTGAATTATCTTTGCCAACTATAATTCCTGCACAATCAAATAATGCACATGATCTCATTATCGAACCAATATTTTGAGGGTCAGTTACTTGATCTAAAATTAATATTACAGATTTTGCTCTCTTGCTTTCTACTTTTACAAATTCTTCTAAACTTGGCCTTGCAAAATCTTTTGTTTTTAGAACTACTCCTTGTGTTGTGTTGTCATTTCCAAATCTTCTCATAAATTCATTTTGAGAAAGAATGGTAATTTTTTGTACTTTAGATTCATATTTTTTGGTAAAATTGGTCTGATTTTTACTAATAATTAGCTCAATATGCTCTCTTTTATCATTTTGTAATGCTGCTTTAACAGAATGTTGGCCAAAAATTGTATGAATTCCTTGATTTTTATTAGATTTATTATTTCTAAACTTAGTCATTATTTAATATCACAGATTTGTCTAATTAATA
The DNA here is from genome assembly GCA_902522015.1 of uncultured Alphaproteobacteria bacterium. Lineage (GTDB taxonomy): Bacteria > Pseudomonadota > Alphaproteobacteria > HIMB59 > CACPNW01. The sequence goes on along the minus strand of CABYTX010000007.1, from coordinate 10,916 downwards.
CAATCTAGATATGTACAAAATAACATTTTTTGTCTAAAAGGCCGTTGCTTTTACGAGTATACGTATTTTGCAAAGGTGAAGCTGCTGTTTTAGATTGACATATATACTAATTTATTAGTATTGGCCAATTTCTTCAAATGGAGGGGTGGTCGAGTGGTTAAAGGCAGCGGACTGTAAATCCGCCCGCGTGAGCGTACGTAGGTTCGAATCCTACCCCCTCCACCATTATGGAGGTAATGGGATGAAAGCATTAAAGTGAGTGTGTGAAGCAGTCAGTTTAGTTGCGGGTGTAGCTTAGTGGTAAAGCTCCAGCCTTCCAAGCTGGCTACGAGGGTTCGATTCCCTTCACCCGCTCCATAACAAAATATTATTGGGGTAAAAAAATGGCTAAAGCAAAATTCGAAAGAAACAAACCGCATTGTAACATAGGTACAGTTGGTCACGTAGACCATGGTAAAACAACATTAACAGCTGCTATTACAAAAATATTAGCTGAGACAGGTGGAGCAGAATTTACAGATTATGCAAACATTGACAAAGCACCTGAAGAAAGAGAACGTGGTATTACAATATCTACTGCACACGTTGAATATGAAACTGAAGCAAGACATTATGCTCACGTAGATTGTCCTGGACACGCAGATTATGTTAAGAATATGATTACTGGTGCAGCACAAATGGATGGTGGTATCTTAGTTGTTAATGCTGCTGACGGACCAATGCCTCAAACAAGAGAACACATACTTTTAGCTAGACAGGTTGGTGTACCTGCTCTTGTTGTATACATGAACAAAGTTGATCAAGTAGATGACAAAGAACTAATTGATCTAGTTGAAATGGAAATTAGAGAACTTCTTACTTCATATGAATTCCCAGGTGATACTATCCCAATCATTAAGGGTTCAGCTTTAGCAGCGCTTGAAGGTAGAGATGATGAAATTGGAAAAAATTCAATTATGGAATTAATGAAAGCAGTTGATGAACATATACCACAGCCTAGCCGACCTGTTGATCAGCCTTTCTTAATGCCAGTTGAGGATGTATTTTCAATTTCTGGCAGAGGTACAGTTGTAACCGGACGAATTGAACAGGGTCAAGTTAAAGTTGGAGAGGAAATCGAAATCCTTGGAATAAGAGAGCCTCAAAAAACTACTTGTACTGGAGTTGAAATGTTTAGAAAACTTTTAGACTCTGGTGAGGCTGGAGACAACGTTGGCGTTCTTCTTCGTGGAACAAAAAGAGAAGAAGTTGAACGTGGTCAAGTATTAGCAAAACCTGGTTCAATAAAACCTCATACAAAATTTAAAGCAGAAGCATATGTATTAAAAAAAGAAGAAGGTGGAAGACATACCCCATTCTTTTCTAACTACAGACCTCAATTCTACTTTAGAACAACTGATGTAACCGGAACAATTAAATTACCAGAAGGAACCGAAATGGTAATGCCTGGTGATAATATTGCTATGGAAGTTACTCTTTTGTCTCCAATTGCAATGGATAAAGGTTTAAAATTTGCAATTAGGGAAGGTGGAAGAACAGTTGGCGCTGGAGTTGTTGCTGAAATTATTGAATAGTTTTAGAGACCGCTCTATCAGTTAGCCAATACTTATTAGGAGTGTAGCTCAACTGGTAGAGCACCGGTCTCCAAAACCGGGGGCTGCGGGTTCAAGTCCTGCCACTCCTGCCAAGAGAAATGTAAATATGAATATTGAAAAAAAGAAAACATCACCAGCTCTTTTTGTAAGACAAGTTAGACAAGAATTACAAAAAGTAACCTGGCCTCAAAGAAGGGATACTTTTATTTCTTCTGCAATAGTCATATTGTTAATAATATTATTCTCACTATTTTTCCTTTTAACTGATCAAATATGGTCTTTTTCAATAAGAAAAATAATTGAAATAGGTTCAGGTTTTTAATGAATAAAGCAAGATGGTACGTTCTTCATGCCTATTCAGGTTATGAAAAAAAGGTTGCTGACAGCATTTTAGATCAAGCAACAAAACTTGGTGTTAAAGAACATATCGAAGAAATATCTGTTCCAGTTCAAAACATTGTTGAAGTAAAGAGAGGTGTTAGAGTTAATACAGAAAGGAAAATATACCCTGGTTATATACTTATTAAAATGAGTTTAAATGATGATACTTGGCACATTATTAAAACAACACCAAAGTTAAGCGGTTTTTTAGGTAATAAAGGTAAGCCAGTTCCTATTAGTAATGCTGAAGCAAAAAGAATATCTGAACAAGTTATTGATGGTGTAGAAAAATCTAGACCCGCTATAATGTATGACGTTGGAGAACAAGTAAAAGTAATTGATGGACCTTTTGCATCATTTAATGGAGAAGTAGAACAAATAGATGAAGATAAAGCAAGATTAAGAGTAGCTGTTTCAATTTTTGGAAGATCAACACCCGTTGATTTAGAATATTCACAGGTAGAAAAGGTATAAACTATGGCTAAAGAAATTTTAGGTTTAATTAAATTGCAAATCCCTGCTGGAGGAGCAAACCCCTCACCCCCAGTTGGTCCTGCACTTGGACAAAGAGGTTTGAACATAATGGATTTTTGTAAAGCATTTAATGATAAAACAAAAGATTTAGAAAAAGGAGCGCCAATTCCAGTTATAATAACAGCATACAAAGATAGAAGCTTCGAATTTACTACAAAACTACCACCAGTAAGTTTTTATCTTAAAAAAGCAGCAAAAATAAAAAAAGGAAACTCAACTCCTGGAAGATCATTAGTAGGTAAAATCTCAATGCAAGATATTGAAAAAATTGCTAAAGAAAAAATGCAAGATTTAAATGCTATTGACCTTAATGGAGCAATGAACATGGTTAAAGGATCTGCTGTTTCAATGGGTATGGAGGTAGTGGGTTAATGAAAATAACAAAAAATAGAAAGCAAATGTTAAATAATTTTGACGCTACAAAGCTTTATGAGCCTATAGAAGCAATCAAAATTTTAAAAGAAAGATCTTATGTAAAGTTTAAAGAAACAATTGATATTTCAATTAATCTTGGAATTGATAGTAACAAAACCGATCAAAATATTAAAGGTGTTGTTAATCTTCCCAATGGTACAGGAAAAACTGTAAAGGTCGCTGTAATTGCAAATGAGGATAAACAAAACGATGCAAAAAATAATGGTGCAGATTTGGTAGGTAGCGATGATTTGATTGAAACAATTTCTAAATCAAAAATAGAATTTGATGTTCTAATTGCAACTCCAGATATGATGCCGAAATTGGGTAAAGTAGCAAAAATACTAGGTCCAAAAGGATTAATGCCAAATCCTAAACTTGGTACTGTAACTAATGAAATTTCTAAATCAGTAAAAGACGCTAAATCAGGTCAAGTTAAATTCAAAAATGACAAGTCTGGTATCGTTCATGCTGGCGTTGGAAAATTAGATTTTAGTGAAGAAGATTTGTTAGAAAATATTAAAACATTTTATTCTTCAGTTAGTAAAAGTAAACCTGATGTCGTTAAGGGTTCTTTTATAAAAAAGGTTACCATAGCTTCAACTATGGGAGTTGGATTAAGTATTAACCAAGCTAGCTTGCGTTAATTAATCCAAAAGATGATCTTTGATCATCACCTGTCAAAGACTGCAGGAGCTTTGAGCTTAATTTCCTGCATAGACTGAAGCGAGTCATTGATTTGCTTCTTGACAGGCTTTAAATTAGTTTGGTGGGCAAACTAATTTTAGCTAATATTGAATCCCCTGGGTTCAATTAAAACCGAGGTTGACGTGAAACGTTCTGAAAAAAAAGATTTTGTAGGTAATCTCAAAGAAGAATTTTCTAATGCTACATCAGTGATTGTTGCCGAATATTCTGGTCTAACAGTTAATGAAACAGAGCAACTAAGAAAAGAAATGAGAGATAATGGAGCAAAATTTAAAGTAACTAAGAACAGACTCACTAAACTTGCTATATCTGAAACTCAATTTAAAGATATTTCAGAACTTTTTAAAGGTCCAACAGCAATTGCTTATTCTGATGATGCGGTAGCACCAGCAAAAGTAGCTGTTAATTTTGAGAAAAAATTTGAAAAGTTTAAAATTATTGGCGGAGGTTACAATGGTGAGAAAATTGACAAAGAAAAAATTGATTTTCTTGCAAAATTACCTTCTTTAGATGAGTTAAGAGGAAAAATAATAGGATTAATTTCTGCACCTGCTCAAAAGATAGCTTCAATTACATCTGAACCTGGAGCACAAATTGCAAGATTGATTAGTTCTAACAGTAGCAATAAACAAGAGTCGAACTAGGTATATAAGGAGAAATAAATGGCTGATTTAAATAAAATTGTTGAAGATCTATCTTCCCTTACCGTTCTTGAGGCAGCTGAATTAAGTAAGTTGCTTGAAGATAAATGGGGAGTATCCGCTGCTGCACCAGTAGCAGTTGCTGCTGCTCCAGCCACTGGTGGTGGAGAAGCTGCTGCAGAAGAGAAGACAGAATTTGATATCGAATTATCTGAATCTGGATCAAATAAAATTGCCGTTATTAAAGAGGTAAGAACCATTACGGGTTTAGGCCTCAAAGAAGCAAAAGATCTAGTTGAAGGTGCACCAAAACCACTAAAACAAGGGGTTAAAAAAGAAGAAGCTGAAGAAATGAAAAAAGCATTAGAAGCAGCTGGTGCAAAAGTAACATTAAAATAAATTGTAGGCCTTAATAGGCCTACTTTTTTGATAGCTTGTAATGAAGGAGATAAAGTGAGTTTAGATTACATTAATTTAAAAAAAATAAGAAAATCTTTTGGAAAGATACCACTTGTAACATCACTGCCAAATTTAGTCGAAGTTCAAAAACGATCTTTTGATAGTTTTCTTCAGTTACAAATTAATCCAGAAAAAAGGGAAAATATTGGCCTTCATTCAGTTTTTAAATCTGTTTTTCCTATCCATGATTATACTGAAAGAGCAACAGTCGATTATGTAAGTTACAATTTAGGAGTTCCAAAGTATGACGTTGAAGAATGCTCTCAAAGAGGAATGACCTATGGAACACCTCTTCTTGTCAACTTTCGACTCATAATTTGGGATATTGATGAAATAGCTGGCACTAAATCTGTTCGAGATATCAAAGAACAAGAAGTGTATATGGGTGATATTCCTCTTATGACTAATAATGCAACATTTGTTGTAAATGGAACTGAAAGAGTAGTAGTAAGTCAAATGCATCGATCTCCTGGTGTGTTTTTTGATCACGACTTTGGCAAAACACACACTAGCGGTAAATACCTTTTTAATGCTAGAATTATTCCTTACAGAGGATCTTGGCTAGATTTTGAACATGATGCTAAAAATAATATACACGCGAGAATCGATAGAAAAAGAAAATTTCCTGTTACAACATTATTTAAATGTCTTTTAAGTGATCAATCTGAAAAATATATCAAAGATTGTGAAGACAATAAAATAGAATCTGATCCAAAAAAGATATTAGGTATGACCGGAGAAGAAATACTATCATTATTCTATGATAACGTGTTGTATAAAAAAAACGAATATGGATGGTCATTTAAACAAGATCTAAATTTCTTCAAAGGAAAGATTTTAAATTATAATCTTTTAGATCCAAAAAATGGCAAAACAGTTGTTGCTAAAGGCACAAAAGTTAATCAAAAGATTATCAATGAATTAAAAAAGAAAAATTTATCTAACTTATGTATTGAAGAAGAATCAATGTTAGGCTTTTATTTATCTTCTGACATTATTGATGAAAAAACTGGTAAAATTTTCTTTGATGCAGGATATGAGATTGATGAAATTCAGTTTTTAAATGAAAATAAAATTAATAAAATAGATATTTTAAAAGCAGATAATATTGAAATAGGTTCATTTATTAGAAATACCCTTCAGCTAGATAAAGCTAGATCAAGAGAGGAAGCACTTTTTGAAGTATTCAAAATACTAAGACCGGGTGAACCACCAACTATAGAAACGGCTGAAAATTTATTTAACAATCTTTTTTTTAATTCCGATAGGTATGATTTATCTTCTGTTGGAAGGTTAAAAATAAATGCAAAATTTAAAAAAAATACCTCAATCGAACAACGAGTACTTGATAAAAGTGACATAATAGATGTTGTGAAACATATGCACAACCTGATTGACGGAAAGGGAGAAATTGATGATATTGATCATTTAGCTAATAGAAGGGTTAGATCAGTGGGTGAACTATTAGAAAATCAATACAGAATAGGTTTATTAAAAATGGACAGAGCTATTAAGGAGCGTTTAAGTTCATTGGAAGTTGACAATATAATGCCTCAAGATATTGTTAATGCAAAGCCTGTTGTAGCTTCAATTAAAGAATTCTTTGGCTTAAGTCAATTAAGTCAATTTATGGATCAAACTAATCCTTTAAGCGAAATTACACATAAAAGAAGAGTTTCTGCATTGGGTCCAGGAGGTTTAAATAGAGAGCGCGCTGGATTTGAAGTTAGGGATGTTCATCAAACACATTATGGTAGAATTTGCCCAATTGAAACACCCGAAGGAGCAAATATTGGCCTTATAAATAGTTTGGCATCTTATTCTAGAATAAATAAATATGGTTTTATTGAAACACCTTATAGAATTGTTAACTCAGGAAAAGTTTCGGATAAAGTAATTTATCTAAGCGCCATTGATGAAGAGGACTTTGTTATTGCTCAAGCAAATTCAGAATTAGATTCTAAAGGTAAATTTGCAAATCAAATTGTAAGTTGCAGAAAAAATGGAGAATTCATAAATGTAGATGTTGATGCTATTGACTTAATGGATGTATCTCCGCAACAACTTGTATCTGTAGCATCTTCATTAATACCTTTTTTAGAAAATGATGATGCAAACAGGGCTTTAATGGGATCAAATATGATGAGGCAAGCTGTTCCTTTAATTAAACCAAAAGCACCTCTTGTTGGCACAGGTATGGAGTATACTGTTGCTAATGATAGTGGTTCAACTATAGTTGCTAAAAGAGAAGGAATAGTTGATCAACTTGATGCAAATAGAATAGTAATTAGAATTACAGATAAAAATGATAGAACATTGAATAAAATAGATATCTATAATCTTGCTAAATTCCAAAGATCAAATCAAAATACATGCATTACACAACGACCATTGGTGAATGTTGGTGATAAAGTTCTCAAAAACCAGGTTATAGCTGATGGACCAGCAACAGATCTTGGAGAATTAGCTCTCGGCAGAAATGTTCTTGCTGCATTTATGCCCTGGAATGGATATAATTTTGAAGATTCAATTTTAATTTCTGAAAAAGTAGTACAAGATGACGTATTTACCTCAATACATGTAGAGGAATTTGAAGTTATGTCTAGAGATACAAAATTAGGTCCTGAAGAAATTACAAGGGACATTCCTAATGCTAGCGAAGAAATGTTGGTCAATTTAGATGAAACTGGCATAGTTTATGTTGGTGCAGAAGTAAATTCAGGTGATATCTTAGTTGGAAAAGTAACACCTAAGGGTGAATCTCCAATGACACCTGAGGAGAAATTATTAAGAGCAATTTTTGGTGAGAAAGCTGCAGATGTAAAAGATACAAGTTTAAGAGTTCCTCCCGGAGTCAAAGGAACAATTGTAGAAATACGTGTATTTTCAAGAAGAGGTATCGAAAAGGATGAAAGAGCAATCAGTATTGAAAATAATCAAATTGAAATTATTGCAAAAGATAGAGATGATGAACTAAAGATTTTAGAAAAAAGCTTTGGAAATCACTTAAGAGAATTATTAAATAATCAAACATTTATATCCGGCATTAATGGCTTAACAAAAAATAATATTATCAAATATGATGAAATAGAAAATATTCCATTAAGTGATTTGTTAAAAATTAATATTGCAGATGATAAAAAAAGTAATGAAATTGAATTATTGGTAAAAAATTATGATAACCAACTTGGTAACATAAATCAAAAATTTGAAAATAAAATTGATAAGATTCAAAGTGGTGATGAATTACTTCCTGGAGTTCTTAAATTAATTAAGGTATTTATTTCTGTTAAACGAAAACTTCAGCCGGGTGATAAAATGGCTGGTAGGCATGGTAACAAAGGGGTCATTTCAAAAATATGTCCTGTTGAGGATATGCCTTATCTTGAAGATGGCACACCAGTTGACATAGTTTTAAATCCTTTGGGAGTCCCAAGTAGAATGAATATTGGTCAAATATTAGAAACTCATTTAGGTTGGGCTTCAGCTTCCTTGGGAAGACAAGTTAATCAAATGATTAAAAATATTCAAACTCACGGTCAGATAAGTGATTTGAAGAATAAGCTTCTAGAAATATATAACTTACCAAATCATCAAAAGATTATTAAAAATATGAATGATGATGAAATTCTAGAGTTAGGAAACAACTTGAAAGAAGGTATTCCTTTTGCTACACCAGTTTTTGACGGTGCAAAAGAAAAGGATATAACAAATCTTCTTTCACAATCTGGGGTATCAAGTACGGGACAAGAAATATTGTATGATGGAATTACTGGTAAAAAATTTGAGAGACCTGTTACTGTTGGTTACATGTATATGTTAAAACTTCATCATCTTGTTGATGAAAAAATTCACGCAAGGTCAATAGGGCCATACAGTCTTGTCACACAACAACCACTCGGTGGAAAGGCTCAATTCGGAGGCCAAAGATTTGGTGAAATGGAGGTATGGGCACTAGAAGCTTATGGAGCTGCTTATACTCTTCAGGAGATTTTAACAATAAAATCAGATGATGTTGCTGGAAGAACGAAAGTTTATGAATCTATAGTTAAAGGAGATAATAACTTTGAATCGGGAACACCAGAGTCATTTAATGTAATGGTGAAAGAACTAAGGTCACTTGGCCTGAACTTAGATTTTAAAGAAAATTTAAAAGAAAATAACATAACTAACTTAATAGGATCAAATGAATAAGGAACTTACAAATATATTTAACCAAAGTTTAGGTGTTCAAAATTTTAATAGTCTTAAAATTTCAATAGCTAGTCCAGATGATATTAGATCTTGGTCATTTGGAGAAATCAAAAAACCAGAAACAATTAATTATAGAACATTTAAACCTGAAAAAGATGGATTATTTTGTTCTAGAATTTTTGGCCCTGTAAAAGATTATGAGTGTCTGTGTGGAAAATATAAAAGAATGAAGTTTAGAGGCATTATTTGTGAAAAATGCGGAGTTGAGGTTACTCTTTCAAAAGTAAGAAGAGATAGAATGGGGCATATAGAACTTGCAGCTCCAGTATCACACATTTGGTTTATGAAATCATTACCAAGTAGAATTGCAACATTATTAGATATGACAATTAAAAATCTTGAAAAAGTTTTATATTTTGAACAATTTATTGTTGTTGAGCCTGGTTTAACTGATTTGAAAAAAGGAGAGATTATATCAGAAGAACAATACATAGATTATCAAGACGAGTATGGTGAGGATTCCTTTAGTGCCGCAATAGGAGCTGAAGCTATAGAACAAATGTTACTTAGTATCGATCTAGAGAGTGATTTTAATCAACTTAAAATCGATTTGACTGAAACAAAGTCTGAATTAAAAAAAACTAAAATTACAAAAAGATTAAAATTAATTGAATCTTTTATAGTTTCTAAAAATAAACCTGAATGGATGATTTTGAGGGTATTACCAGTAATACCTCCTGAGTTAAGACCATTAGTTCCATTAGATGGCGGTAGATTTGCTACTAGTGATTTAAATGATCTATATAGAAGAGTAATTAATCGTAACAATCGATTAAAAAGATTGATTGATTTAAGAGCACCAGACATAATTGTTAGAAATGAAAAAAGAATGCTTCAAGAATCTGTTGATGCATTATTTGACAATGGAAGAAGAGGTAGAGTTATAACTTCAACAAACAAAAGACCATTAAAATCTCTATCAGATATGTTGAAAGGTAAGCAAGGAAGATTTAGACAAAATCTTCTTGGAAAAAGAGTCGATTATTCAGGAAGATCTGTAATTGTTGTTGGGCCTAATCTTAAATTACATCAATGTGGAATTCCTAAAAAAATGGCACTTGAACTTTTTAAGCCTTTCATATTTCACAAACTCGACATCTATGGTTGGGCTAATACAATAAAAGCTGCAAAAAAACTTGTTGAAAAAGAAGATCCTAGGGTCTGGGATATTTTAGAAGAAGTAATACGTGAGCACCCCGTCCTTCTTAATAGAGCTCCAACATTACATAGATTAGGTATTCAAGCATTCGAGCCAATTTTGATTGAAGGAAAATCAATCCAGCTACATCCTTTAGTATGTACTGCGTTTAATGCTGATTTTGATGGTGATCAAATGGCAGTTCACGTACCTCTTAGCCTAGAGGCACAGCTTGAAGCAAGAGTTTTGATGATGAGTACAAATAATATTTTATCACCATCAAGTGGTAAACCTATTATTGTTCCATCTCAGGATATTGTTCTTGGCATCTATTATCTTTCGATTCAAAGAGATAATCAGAAAGGCGAAGGTAGATATTTTCTTGATTTAAATGAAATTGAAAAAGCACTAGAAAATTCTGACATTAGCCTTCATTCAAAAATTAAAGCAAGAATAATAAATTATGACGGCACCTCCTCAATAATACAAACAACTCCTGGAAGAATGATACTTGGAAGCATATTGCCTAAAAATAACAATATTAATTTTGAGATGATTAATAAAATTTTAACAAAAAAAGAAGTAAGTAATATTATTGATGCTGTTTACAGATTTTGTGGTCAAAAAGAGACAGTCTTATTTGCTGACCATATTATGCAAATTGGTTTTAAATATGCTGCTGTTGCAGGTATTTCATTTGGAAAGGATGACCTTGTAATACCCGCTGATAAAGATAATCTTCTTAGCGCTACCCAAATTAAAGTTCAAGAATATGAAAATCAATATCAAGAT